>NZ_DAORSO010000027.1:18729-25731 GCF_035443565.1 Ornithinibacter sp.
GCTGGCGGTCGGGTCACGAGGTGCGCCGGTTGAAGGTCATCGTGTCGACGACGTGCTCGATGACCGCGTCGTCGAGCCGCTCGCCGGTGATGGTCACGACGGCCGTCCCCGGGTTGGGCCACTGGCCGGCGATGAGCCACACCCCCTTCATCGGGGTGCCGTCGACCTCGTAGGTGAAGTCACTGCGCAGCGCGCTGTCGGCACCCTCGACCTCGATCGCGGTGGCTCCCCCACCGTCGTACGCGTCCAGCTCGACCATGGCGGGCAGGTCGAGCCTGGACAGGGCGAAGGATGCCGTCTCGTCGTCACTGAACGACCCGGCGACCTGCATCTCCATGCCGTCGCCGACGAAGCGGTGGGTCCACGTCTCCCCGGACGGCGGCTCGGACGCCCAGTCGCTGGGGTGCTGGACGGTGATGCGCTCGTCGGTGACCGAGGTCCAGCCTGCCGGGGCATCACCGGAGGACGACTCGCTGCCACCGGAGCAGCCGGCGCCCGCAGCGACGGTGAGCGCCAGGGTCGCGGCCAGCACGGTTCGTCGCAGGAGGGGCACGGCAGGACCTTTCGTCGCGGTTGGGGTGGGTCGAGGGCTGCCGATCATGACACGCACTCGGTGTAGTCGAGGATCGGCCTCGTCCCGTCAGGGCGGGGCGCTCCCAGGTAGGTGGCCTCGGATGCCGTGGTCTCGGAGTTCTCGGCGGAGAAGTCGACACCGAACGCCAGGCCGAACTTGACGTTGAGGGCGAACCCGGCGACGTCGGTGACCTTGTCGTAGGCGATCGTGCTGCTCGTCGCGTTGTTGTGCAGGAGCATGGCGAAGGCGTTGTCGGGGTCCGCGGTGGACGGGTCGACCATGTTCAAGGAGATGAGTCCAGGCCACTCGAAGTCACCGTTCCCGCCCATCCAGTCCCGCACCGTCTGCTGGCTGGCAGCGTCGTCGGGGTCGATCGCCAGGGTGGTCTCGGTGACGACGACGTCGCCTTGCGTGGTGCCGCCGCTCACCGAGCCCCCGCCGCCGGTCTGGTTCTGGCCCTGGCCCTGGGTGACCCCGCCGTCGACGTTGCCCCCGGGGCCGCCGGTGACCTCACTGGTCGAGACGATCTGGATCTCGATGATGTTGCCCTCGCCGTCCTTCTTGACCGCATAGGACATCCCCACCATCGACCCGAACCCACCCGTTGCCAGCGCCACCTGGCCGGTCACCTCGGAGTTCAGCGAGAGGTCGGTGACGTACGTGCGGGTGTCGTCGCTGGGGTCGTCAGGGGTGCCGCCCGTGTCGGTGGTCGTCGTCCAGTGGGCACTCCCCGACAACGTGCTCGCGATACCCTGCTCGGTCAGACTGGCCTGGGTCAGCGGGGCGGTGCCGGTGGTCCGGCTGATGCCCAACGCCGCGTTGACGTCGACGTTCAGCGCGACCCCGGAGAACTTCGTGGTCGGAACCGGCGGCGGCTGGGCTCCTGTCGTGGGCCGTGGCATGCACACGCCCATGCCGCAGACGGGGTGGGTCATGGCCCACTGGTCGTACAGGTAGTCGTCGAGCTGTTCCCGGAAGCTCTCGGCCTGCGCCATGTCCTCGAAGTGCCACGTGCTGCCGTAGTCGAACTCGACGTTCGCGCCGAAGTCGACCTTGGCCCCGGCCTCGAGCTCTCCCCAGGCCGCGTCGGCCCCGAACCCGCCGGTGGCCCCGATCTCCGCCCCGTTGGTCGCCATCATCGTCACGCTGCCGTCGCTGTACTCGGTGACGACGAAGCCGGCGTTCTCCCCGATCTCGATGAAGCCGATCTTGATGACCGAGCTGTACTCGTCACCACTCTCGTGCATCAGGCACTTCTCCGGCTCGAACGTCTCCTCCTCCGGGGGCTCCTCGGCGCTCTCGCCGCCGCCGCCGCACGACGCCTCGAGCTGGAACACGTTCGCCACGGCCCGACAGACGTGTCCGCGAACGTCCGCCCCGGCGGAGGAGACGGAGAAGGCGATGAGGCCCACCACGAGGGCCGCGATGGCGATGACGGCGCCGTACTCGAGGCCGACCGCTCCCCGCTCGCGCCGACGCCGCGACTGCGCTGCCTGCATCGTTTCCCCCAACCGAGACCTCACTGACGCCTGCGACGCTACGTCGCCCCCCGGCATCCGTGATGGGTCCGTGGGCCCTGATCAGGGCCCAAGAAAGCGGGTCAGCCCCCGGCGGCCTCGGGCTGCTCGGCCCACCAGGCGCGCAACCGCTCCGTCACGGCCTCGGGCCCGATCACGCCCTCGTCGAGGCGCACCGAGAGCAGGTACTTGTAGGCCCGCCCGAGAACGGGCCCCGGGGGGATGCCGAGCACCGCGGCGATCTCGTTGCCGTCGAGCTCGGGGCGCACGGCCTTGAGCTCCTCGTGCTCCAGGAGTCGCTCGATGCGCAGCTCGAGGTCGTCGTAGGTGGCGGCCAGGCGGCGCGCCTTGCGCACGTTGCGAGTGGTGCAGTCGGCGCGCGTGAGCCGGTGCAGGCGCGGCAGGAGCGGCCCGGCATCCGTGACATAGCGGCGCACGGCCGAGTCGGTCCACTGACCGTCGCCGTACCCGTGGAAACGCAGGTGCAGCTCGACGAGGCGGGCCACCGCCTTGGTGGTCTCCTTGTCGAAGCGCAGCGCGCGCATCCGGCGGGCCACGAGCTTGGCGCCGACGACCTCGTGGTGGTGGAAGGAGACCCCCCCGCCGCTCTCGAAGCGCCGGGTCGCCGGCTTGCCGATGTCGTGGAGCAGGGCCGCGAGGCGCAGCACGAGGTCGGGGCCGGGCACCGACTCCGGCGGGCCGTCGGCCGGCCCCTCGAGGTCGATCGCCTGCTCGAGGACGATCATCGAGTGGTCGTAGACGTCCTTGTGCCGGTGGTGCTCGTCGACCTCGAGGCGCAGCGCGGGCAGCTCGGGCAGCACCAGCGCGGCGAGCCCGCTCTCGGTGAGCAGCTCGAGGCCGGCGCGCGGATGCCGGGCGAGGACCAGCTTCACGAGCTCGTCGCGCACCCGCTCGGCGGACACGATCTCGATGGACGGCGCGAGCTCACGCATCGCGGCGAACACCTCAGGGGTCGGCACGAACGCGAGCTGGGCGACGAAGCGTGCGGCACGCATCATCCGCAGCGGGTCGTCACCGAAGGACACCTCGGGGGCGGAGGGCGTGCGCAGCACCTGGTCCTCGAGGTCGGCGAGCCCGCCGTGCGGGTCGACGAAGGTGAGGTCGGGCAGCCGCAGCGCCATGGCGTTGACGGTGAAGTCACGCCGGACGAGGTCGTCCTCGAGGGAGTCGCCGAACGCGACGATCGGCTTGCGGGTCTGGCCGTCGTAGGCGTCGGCCCGGTAGGTCGTCACCTCGACGACCATGTCGGCGCGGCGGGCGCCGATCGTGCCGAACTCGCGCCCCATGTCCCACGTCGCGGTGCCCCACGCGGCGAGCAGCGCCTCGGTCTCGTCCGGTCGTGCCGAGGTCGTGAAGTCGAAGTCGCTCACCGACCGCCCGAGGAGCGCGTCGCGCACGGGCCCGCCGACGAGCGCGAGGTCGTGACCGGCATCCGCGAACCGGGTGCCGAGGTCGGTCAGCGCCGGGATGGACGGCGCGAGGTGCGCCACCGCCCGACGAAGGAGCGCGGCGGAGGGCTGACGGGTGGGCACGAGCACCAAGGGTATGCGGCCCGCGCCGATGGGGGCGGGGTACCCCGCCCCGGGTGACCCCACTGGCTACAGTGACCGGATGAGCCACGCCGCCGCCGACCACCCCGGGATGTCCGCTCGTCGGCTCCCGGCGGTCGAGGAGCGCAGCGCGGGGGGCGTCGTCGTCGACGTGCACGAGGGTGAGGCCAGGATCGCCGTCATCGCCCGACGCAACCGCGCGGGCCGCATCGAGTGGTGCCTGCCGAAGGGGCACATCGAGGGCGACGAGACCCTGCCCCAGACGGCGGCCCGCGAGGTGGCCGAGGAGACGGGCATCGAGGGCAAGGTGCTCATCGAGCTCGGCACCATCGACTACTGGTTCGCTGCCGGGGAGCGCCGCATCCACAAGTACGTGCACCACTACCTGCTCGAGGCGACGGGTGGGCACCTGACCATCGAGAACGACCCCGACCACGAGGCGATCGACGTCGCCTGGCTGCCCCTGCGGGACGCCCACCGCCACCTGACCTTCCCCAACGAGCGGCGGATCGCCCGACTCGCCTGGCAGCGACTGTCCGGCGACGCGGCATCCTGCTGAGCCCGCTCCCCCGACGAGAGCCCCGACACCAATGACGTCCCAACCATCACCGAGCCTCGGCCGTTCCGGGGCGATCATGGCGTCCGGGTCACTGGTGAGCCGGGCCGTCGGGCTCGTGCGGGCAGCGCTGCTCACCGGCGTCGTCGGCGCCACGGGGTATGCCGCTGACGGGTTCAATGTCGCCAACACGCTGCCCAACCAGTTCTACCTGCTCCTCGCGGGGGGCGCGCTCAACGCGATCCTCGTGCCCCAGATCGTGCGGGCCAAGATGCGCCCCGACGGCGACGAGTTCGTCAACCGGATCATCACGCTGACCCTGGCGGTGCTCGCCGTGGCCACCGTGACGCTGATGCTCGCAGCCCCCCTCCTCGTACGGGTGTACGCGAAGTTCGACGACCCCGCTGCCCTGCGCCTGACCACGATCTTCGCCGTCATCTGCCTGCCGCAGCTCTTCTTCTATGGTCTGTTCACCATCCTCGGGCAGGTGCTCAACGCCAACGGGCGCTTCGCCGGCTTCATGTGGGCCCCGGCCCTGGCCAACGTCGTGGCCGTGGCCGGTCTCGTGTGGTTCATGCAGGCCGGCTACCCGTCGGGGGCGTCCCCGGCGGACTGGACCCCGGCGATGATCGGCATCCTCGCCGGAACGGCAACGCTGTCGATCGCCATCCAGGCGCTGGCCCTGGTCATCCCGCTGCGCCGGATCGGCTTCCGGTACCGACCCGTCTGGGGGGTGCGGGGTCACGGGCTGGGCGAGGTGAGCCAGGTCGCGAAGTGGACCTTCGGATCACTCGTCGTCAGCCAGCTGGGGTACGTCGTGACCTCACGGGTCCTCACCGGGGCCACCGAACGGGGAAAGGTGCTCGGTGAGAGCGTCTCGGGTCTGGCGGCGTACCAGAACGCCTTCCTCATCGTCATGCTGCCGCACGGCCTCATCACGGTCTCGCTCGTCACGGCGCTCTACACGAGCCTGTCGGAGGCAGCCAGTCGTGACGACACCCGCCAGGTGCGCCGCTACCACGACCAGGGGCTGCGCCTGCCCGCCGTGATCATCGTGCCGGGGTGCGTCTTCCTGGCGGTCCTGGCCCCCTACATCACCTCGACGTTCTTCTTCAGCAACAGCCTCGACCAGACTCGGGCCATCGCGGTCGTCCTCTCGGTCATCGCCTGGATGGCGATCCCGATGAGCTGGACCTACCTCAACGACCGGGTCTTCTACGCCCACGAGATGACGTGGATGTCGTTCCGCCTGCAGTGCGTCACGACCGGCGTCGCCACGATCGGTGCCGTGGTGGCCCTCCAGGTCGAGCCTGCGAGAACCGCCATGGTGCTCGGCGCCGGTCAGGTGCTGGCGTTCGTCGTGTCCGCCGCCGTGGGCTTCTGGGTGCTGCGGCGCATGATCGGCAACCTCGGTCTGCGCTCCACGGCCCGCACCTACGTCCTGTTGCTGCTCCCCGCGATCGTGACCGCCGTGGGGCTGTTGCTGGCGATCGGGCGGCTCTTCCCCGACCTCGGCGAGACGCGCGGTGCGTCCGGGCTGCTGGCCGGCGGGCTCGTGCTGGGCGCGGCCGGGGCCATCCAGCTGGGCGTCACGTGGGGGGTGGCCAGTCTGCTCGGTGTGCGCGAGATCTCGACGGCACTCCAGCCCGTCACACGTCGGCTCCGACGTCGCTGACCCCCGCGTGCCTAGGATGGCAGGAGGTCACCCGTCGGCAGATCCGGCGTGAGGTGTGAAGCACGTCGAGGTCACGAGCGAGAGGAGCAGCGGTGAGGGGTGTTGGACCCGGCACCGTCCTGGGCGGTCGCTACACCGTTCACCAGCGGCTGGAGGAGCGTCACGGCACCGAGCGGTGGTCAGCCGATGACACGACCCTCGGGCGACGCGTCTCGGTCCTGTGCATCGGCAACGACGACCACCGCACCGCCGCCCTGCTCGACGCCGCTCGCCGCGCCGGGTCGCTCAGCCATCCCGTCTTCGTGCGGATCCTCGACGTCGGGCACGACGACGACGTCGCCTACGTCGTGGAGGAGGACCTCGAGGACGCCAGCGACCTCGCCCAGCTGGTCGACGAGGGCGGGGTGCCCGGTGATGAGGTGCGCCGCATCACCGGTGAGGTCGCGGCGGCGCTGGAGTCCGCCCGCCACCGCGGCATGCACCACCTCGACCTCAAGCCCGAGGACGTCCTGCGCACCCCGGACGGCGACATTCGACTGCGGGGCCTGGAGACCGCCGCCGTCCGGATCGGTGAGGAGAGCACGGATGCCGAGGATGCCGGTCGGCGCGACGCCGTCGGTGTCGTCGCCCTCGCGTACGCCGGGCTCACCGGCCTCTGGCCCCTCGGCGCCGGGAGCTCGGGTCTGGCGGCAGCGCCGCGAGCGCCCGGTGGCGTCGCGGCCCCCTCGGAGGTCGCTGCCGGCGTGCCGCGCGACCTCGATGCCCTCTGCCGGCTGACGCTCAACGAGGACCAGGGCCCCACCAACCCCGGCGACTACGCACGACAGGTGGCTCCGTGGCCCTCCCGGCAGGTCGTGGGCCGGCCAGTGGCCCGAATGGCAGCCGCCCCGGCAGCGGCAGCTGCTGTCGCCGCTGCCCATCTCGGCGCGGCAGAGGCCTCGGCCCCTGAGCAGGTCACCGAGGCCGAGCCGGTCACGCAGGCCGAGTCGGTCACGCAGGCCGAGTCGGTCACGCAGATCATGCCGACCATCGACCCCGAAACACCCGTGGACGTCGTGGAGTCCGTCGATGCCGAGGCGCCGGTGGACCACACGGTGGCCCTACCCGTG
>NZ_DAORSO010000028.1:0-1655 GCF_035443565.1 Ornithinibacter sp.
ACCTCGGCAACAGCGGCCTGAAGATCTCCGAGATCACCTACGGCAACTGGCTCACCCACGGCTCGCAGGTCGAGAACGACATCGCCACGCAGTGCGTGCGCGCCGCGCTCGACCACGGCATCAGCACCTTCGACACCGCCGACGTCTACGCCAACACCAAGGCCGAGAGCGTCCTCGGCGAGGCCCTCAAGGGCGAGCGGCGCGAGAGCCTGGAGATCTTCACGAAGGTCTACTGGCCGACCGGCCCCGGCGGCAAGAACGACACCGGGTTGTCGCGCAAGCACATCATGGAGTCGATCAACGGCTCGCTGACCCGCCTGCAGACCGACTACGTCGACCTCTACCAGGCCCACCGCTACGACACCGAGACCCCGCTCGAGGAGACGATGACGGCCTTCGCCGACGTCGTGCGCCAGGGCAAGGCCCTCTACATCGGCGTCAGCGAGTGGACCGCCGAGCAGATCCGGGCCGGGCACGCGCTGGCCAAGGAGCTCAACGTCCAGCTCATCTCGAGCCAGCCGCAGTACTCGATGCTGTGGCGGGTCATCGAGGGTGAGGTGGTGCCCACGAGCGAGGAGCTCGGCATCAGCCAGATCGTGTGGAGCCCCATCGCGCAGGGTGTGCTGACCGGCAAGTACGTGCCGGGGCAGGCCCCGCCGCAGGGTTCGCGGGCTGCCGACGAGAAGGGCGGTGCCGACATGATCAAGCGCTTCATGAACGACGACGTCCTCACCCGCGTGCAGGCCCTCAAGCCCGTCGCCGACGAGGCCGGCCTGACGATGGCCCAGCTCGCCGTCGCCTGGGTGCTCCAGAACGAGAACGTCGCCGCCGCGCTCGTGGGGGCCTCGCGCCCCGAGCAGGTTGCCGAGAACGTGAAGGCCGCGGGCGTGAAGCTCGAGCCCGAGCTCCTCGCGAGGATCGACGACGTCCTGGGCGAGGTCGTCGAGCGCGACCCCGCGCTGACGGCCGCGAACGCCCCGAAGGGTCGCGTCGCCTGAGCGACCTCCCTCGGTACGGCCCCCGACGGCCCGGCACACCCTCCACGTGGTGCCGGGCCGTCGGCGTCCGTCACACCTCTGGTCACGGGTCGTCCGGTGGTGGGACGCTCATCCCAGGACTCGCCCGAGGAGGATGCCGTGGCACGCAGTCGTGGACCGTACCGAGCGGTGGTGGAGGATGCCGACGACCCACTGGGTCGCGGGCGGCTGCGGGTGTCGGCACCGACCGCCGGCGTCGAGATGGCGTGGGCAGAGGCCTGCCTGCCACCCGTGCCGGCAGCGATGCTCGCCATGCCCTCACCCGGGTCGCAGGTGTGGATCGAGCTCGAGGACGGCGACCGGGCCCGACCGCTGTGGATCGGCGTGACCTGGGATGCCGTGCCGTCCACTGCGCCGCGGATCACCAGTGCGTCCTCGCTCACCCTTCGCTCGCCGGTGCTGCACGTCGAGAGCGGCGCGGCCGACTTCACCGGGGTGGTGCGCTGTCAGACGCTCATCGCAGAGGCGGTCACCGCCTCGTCGTACACCCCGGGCGCCGGGAACATCGCCTGAGCTCAGGCGCGGCCACGATCCCTGGTCAGACCGCGAGTGTCTGCTCGACGGCCTCGCGCAGCGTCGTCGGCGGGCGACCGATGAGCCGCTCGAGGTCGCCGGTGC
>NZ_DAORSO010000028.1:1755-3008 GCF_035443565.1 Ornithinibacter sp.
GCCTCGCGCAGCGTCGTCGGCGGGCGACCGATGAGCCGCTCGAGGTCGCCGGTGCTCACCTCCAGCTCGCCGCGGCCGATGCCCTCGTCGGCGCTCGCGAGCACCTGCGCGTAGCCCTGCGGCAGGCCGGCCCCGACGAGGATCGCGGTGAGCTCCTCGGCGGACACCTCGGTGGCGGTCACCTCCCGCCCCGAGACCGAGGCCACGGTGGCGGCGAGCTCGTCGAGGGTGAACGACGGCCCGCCGAGCTCGAGGACCTGACCGGCCGAGTCGTCGGCGAGCAGCGCGACAGCGGCGGCGTCGGCGTAGTCGGCGCGCGTGGCGGCGCTGATCCGCCCGCCCCGAGTGGCCCCGACGACGCCGTGCTCGAGGTAGGTGGGCACCTGCGAGAGGTAGTTCTCGAGGTACCAGCTGTTGCGCAGGAAGGTGAACGGGATGCCGGACTCGCGGATGACTCGCTCGGTCTCGCGGTGCTCGGTGGCCAAGGCCATCTGCGCGGTGTCGGCGTGGGAGATGCTCGTGTAGAGCAGCTGCCCGACGCCGGCAGCCTTCGCCGCCTCGACGACGGCGGTGTGCTGCGGCAGGCGCTGCCCGACCTCGGAGCCTGAGATGAGGAGCACGCGATCGGCACCCTGGAACGCGGCTGCCAGCGACGCGGCATCCGCGTAGTCGGTGACGGTGGTGCGCACCCCCGAGGTGGCGAGCTCGGCCAGGCGGGCCTCGTCGCGGCCGGTGGCGACGACGTCGGTGGGGGAGGCCCGGCGGCGCAGGAGGGACTCGACGACGAGACGGCCGAGCTGGCCGGTGGCTCCGGTGACGACGATGGTCATGGGTGGTCCTCTTTCGCAGGTGGTGCGCAGGTGGTGCGCGGGTGGTCGTCCGGGCCAACCGGCGGAGGGGGCACGTACTTCCCGATGGTTAGTACGCACTTTCAGGTAAGGTACGCACGTGCAGGTAACCCAGCAGGTCAGCGGATTGGGCGCCGTTGACGGGCGACGGATGCCGGTCGCGCATGAGGTGTTCGCGGCCGCCTGCCCCAGCCGGGTCGTCCTCGACCACGTCACGAGCAAGTGGGGCGTGCTCGTGCTCGTCGCGCTTGCCGACGGGTCGCAGCGGTGGAGCGAGCTGCGCCGCCGGGCCGAGGGGATCAGCGAGAAGATGCTCGCCCAGACCCTGCGCACGCTCGAGGCCGACGGCTTCGTGCACCGCGACGCACAGCCCGTCATCCCGCCCCGGGTCGACTACAGCCTGAC
>NZ_DAORSO010000028.1:3108-7916 GCF_035443565.1 Ornithinibacter sp.
GAGAGAGCGCTCTCTCATCGGCGAGGGGGCGCGCTGAGGAGAGGCCTGCCCATGAAGAGTCCAGACCCCCGACCCGCGTGGCTCACCGACGGAGCCCGACGGCGAACGCGCGCCACGGCATCCGTCGTCGCCGTCGGCGCCCTGACGCTCGCCGCAGCAGTCAGCACTGCCACCGCTGCGGCGGCCACCAGTGCGGCACCCGCAGCATCCACGGCATCCGTGGCGTCCCTGTCCTCCGTCGTCGCGGCCCTGCCTGCAGCAGCGACCCAGACCCCGTTCGGTGACAACGTCATCGTGTTCGACCCGAGCATGCCCGTGAGCGACATCGAGGAGGTCGTCAACGACATCCATGCCGAGCAGGTCGACGACGAGATGGGCACCAACCGCTGGAGCCTGTTCTTCAAGCCCGGCACCTACGGCACGGCCGAGGACCCCCTGCAGATCCGTGTGGGATACACCACCGAGGTCGCGGGCCTGGGCGCCGACCCGGGCGACGTCGTCATCAACGGCAAGGTCGAGTCGTTCAACCGGTGCATTCGCGACGGTGGCACGAGCTACTGCGTGGCGCTGAACAACTTCTGGCGCACGCTGTCCAACCTCACGATCAACGTCAACGGCGCCGGTCAGGACGGATGCCGGCAGACGGCGAACTTCTGGGCCGTCAGCCAGGCGGTCTCCCTGCGACGGGTCGAGGTCACCGGCGGCAACCTCTCGCTGATGGACTACTGCACCGCGGGCCCGCAGTTCGCGAGCGGTGGCTTCATCGCCGACTCCAAGGCCTCGTTCGTCCTCAACGGCTCGCAGCAGCAGTGGCTGACCCGCAACAGCGAGGTCGGCGGCTGGAGCAACGGCGTGTGGAACCAGGTGTTCGCGGGTGTCGAGGGTGCCCCGAGCGACGCGAACTTCCCGGCCGAGCCCTACACGACGCTGGAGACCACCCCCCTCAGCCGCGAGAAGCCGTGGCTGTGGATGGACGCCAACGGCGCCTGGAAGGTGCGGGTTCCCGCCGCCGCGGCCCAGACCCGCGGCACCACGTGGGGTGACGGCCTGACAGCCGGCCGCACCCTGGACCTCTCCGAGTTCCACATCGCCAAGCCCGGTGACTCGGTGCAGTCGATCAACAGCCAGCTCGCTCGTGGCAAGAACCTGCTGCTCACCCCCGGTGTCTACGACATCAACCGCAGCATCGACATCAAGCGCCCCGGCACGGTCGTGCTCGGCATGGGCCACGCGACGCTGACCGCCGTGAACGGCGCCACCCCGATCACGGTGTGGGACCGGGCCGGCATCGTCGTCGCCGGGGTCACCATCGACGCCGGGCTGAAGAACTCGAAGGTTCTCATGCAGGTCGGCGCAGACCGGCCCCGCAACCCGGCTCAGGGTTCGACCCTGGCCAACCCGGTGACGCTCAGCGACGTGTACTTCCGCGTCGGTGGACCGCACATCGGCAAGGCCGACGTGTCGCTGCAGATCGACGCCGACAACGTGCTCGTCGACCACACCTGGGTGTGGCGCGCCGACCACGGCGTCGAGGGTTTCACCGGCCCCAACGAGGGCGACTCGCAGCGCTGGGCGACCAACACCGGCCGCAACGGGCTCATCGTCAACGGTGACGACGTCACGGCGACCGGCCTGTTCGTCGAGCACTACCAGGAGCACAACACCATCTGGAACGGCGAGCGCGGACGCGTGGTGCTCTACCAGAACGAGCTGCCCTACGACCCGCCGAGCCAGGCCGACTGGACCCAGGCCGACGGCACCCTGGGCTACCCCGGCTACAAGGTCGGCGCCACGGTGAAGTCACACCAGCTGTGGGGTGGCGGGTCCTACGTGTTCAACCGCAACGACCCGAGCATCGTCACCGAGAACGGCTTCGAGGTGCCGAACACCCCGGGCGTGAAGATGACGCACCTGCTCACGGTCAACCTCGACGCGGGCACCATCCGCCACGTCGTCAACGGCGTGGGTGACCAGGTCGATGCGACGAGGTCCGGTCAGCCGGCCTACGTCGGCTCCTACCCCTGACGGGTCCCACCACCTTCGGGTGGTGGGCGGCGGATGCCGTCAGCGGACGGCATCCGCCGGGAGGGATCAGGGGCGCTCGCCTTTCGAGGCGATCCGCTCACCGGCCCCCTCGTCGAGCTCATCGGGCTCGTCGAGGGGGTCGACCTCGTCCGGGGTGGGGAAGGGGTTGGCCGGGTCGATCCCGGCAGCGCGGGCTGCCCGGGCCGCCTTGACCCCGGCCGCGATCGAGTGCCACACGTGGTCGGGGCCGAGGGTGTCCAGGAAACCGGACTTGGAGAGCACGTCACGCACGTTGCCGAACACCCGCACGAGGTAGAGGTCGGTGCCCTCGGCACGCAGCCGGGTGAGCAGGCCGTCGAGCCGCTCGGCGGTCGTCGTGTCCATCTGGTTGGTGGCCTCGAGATCGAGCACGACGGCGTAGAGCGGTTGGCGGGCCCGGGTGGCCATCTCGATGTGGCCGACGACGGAGGTCGCGTTGGCCCAGAAGAGCGGCCCGTCGGGACGCAACACCGTGACCCCGCGGTAGGTGCGGCGGCTGGAGTCGTTTCCGACCGAGCCCCAGGCCGCCTTCTCGCCCTCGACCCGGCCCATCTCGTCGACGCCCACCTGCATCGAGCGGTAGACCAGCCCGAGCAGCGACTGGGCGATCGCAAGGAGCAGACCGTTGAGCGGGCCGAGGAACAGCACCCCGCCGAAGGCGACGACGGCAGCGACGAAGTCGTTGCGGCGCACCGCGGCGTAGCGGCGGAAGGTCGACGGGCTGACCAGGCCCCAGACGGCGTGGATGACGATGGCTGACAACACGGCCCGGGGCAGGTCGGAGAGCAGCCCGGCGGCGAAGGCGACGAAGAGCAGGACGATGACGGCTGCGGCGACGCCACTGACCTGGGTGAAGGCACCGGCGCGGGCGTTGGCCGCCGTCTTCGACAGGGACCCGCCGACCCCCATGCCACCGAAGATGCCGGAGGCCAGGTTGGCCGCCCCGTGCCCGACGAACTCCCGGTTGTCGCTCTCGGGGTCGATGGCTCCGGTCGGGGCGAACGTGCGAACCGCAGCCAGCCCTTCGGCGATGCCGACGGCAGCGATGGCGATGCCGCCGGTGATGATGCCGCTCCACAGCTGCACGTCGACCACGGGCATCGAGGGCAGGGGCAGGCCCGTGGGCACCTCACCGACGACGCGTACGCCTCGTGAGGCCAGATCGGCGGTGGTCGACACGGCGATCCCGCCGGCGAGCACGATGAGCGACCAGGGTGCCCTGGGCAGCAGCCGCGACCCCACGAACAGCACGGCGAGCGCACTCGCGCCGACGGCGAGGGTGACGCCGTGGAAGTCACCGAGGTTGCGCACCGTCTCGTCGATGCGCTGGAAGATACCGCCGCTCGGGGCGCTCACTCCCGACAGGGCGGGGATCTCACCGATGACGATGAGCACGACGAGGCCGGCGACGAAACCGGTGACGATGGGCTCGCTGAGGAACTGGGCCACCCATCCCAGCCGGAGCAACCCCACGGCGACGAGCACGGCCCCGGCGGTGAGCGCGAGGGTGGCCGTGAGGGTGATGGCCAGTGCCCGGTCCCCATCGGAGAGAGCGCCGACGATCGAGCCCGAGAGCACCGAGACCGTGGAGACCGGGCCGACGAACAGCAGCCTCGAGGAGCCGAACAGGGCGTAGGCGAGCAGTGCCGGCGGCAGGGTGTAGAGCCCGACCTGCACCGGAACCCCTGCGACGACGGCGTACCCGAGGGCCTGTGGGACGGCGAGGGCCGCGACGAGCAGCCCGGCCAGGACGTCCTGGGGGAGGTGGCGACCGGAGTAGTTGCGCAGCAGGCGAAGGCCGATGGGCAGGGTCGGCGTGGGCACGTGCACGGGGGACAGTCTGCACCTGTGGGCGTGAGCGCGCAGCCCCCACAGATCAGTGTGCAGCGCAGCGGTGGCCGGGCGTGGGCGCGCGTCGTGGCGAGGGGCTGTCAGTGCCTCGTCCTAGGGTCGGGGGCACAGCGCAGCACATCAGGGCACGGGCCACGCAGGGACGCTGTAGGGAACACCGCAGGGAACGACCGGTCGCGAGAGGAGGGCTGATGGAGATCACCAGGGCACTGGCCACGGGTCGCCGCCTGCTGCGCGAACACGGCCTCGACGACTGGACGATCGTCGCCGACCGCGCCAAGACCCGGGCCGGGGTGTGCCGCTACTCCCGGCGCGAGATCGGTATCAGCGGCCCGTTGACCACGCTGCACGACGAGAGCGAGGTGCTCGACACGATCCTGCACGAGATCGCCCACGCCCTCGTCGGGCCCCGGCACGGTCATGATGCCGTGTGGCAGGCCAAGGCTCGCGAGATCGGTTCCAGCGGGCGGCAGTACGTCTCGCCCGAGGCCCCTCGCGTGCCCAAGGACTGGGTCGGGCGCTGCCCGGCGGGTCACGAGAAGTCTCGCCACCGAGGCCCGACCCGGTTGATGTCCTGCGGGCAGTGTTCGACGCGGTTCGACCCCCAGCACCTGTTCACCTGGACGTACCGAGGCCGCCGGGTGCCGCTGCCCCCGTCGTACGCCGAGCAGCTGGCCGCGCTTGCTGAGACCGTGCGGCCGACCGCCACGCGACGCCCGCCGGTCCACCTCGGTGACGTGGTGCACGTGCTGTCCGGGCCGTGGGGTGGGCGTTCCGGCGAGGTCGAGCACGTCGGCACGCTGCGCTGCCAGGTTCGGGTCGGTGACGAGCTCGTGAGCCTGCCCCTCGAGCTGGTCCGCCTCGAGCCGGCGACGGCAGCCCGCTCGGTGTGA
>NZ_DAORSO010000028.1:8016-9135 GCF_035443565.1 Ornithinibacter sp.
TTGCGTCGTGGGCTCGCCTCGAAACCGGCGAGGGCAGGCCAACTCGGCGTGAGCACTCTCACCTCGTGCGGACGTGCGCCTGACACCGGTGGCGTGGCAAAATGTACCCGTGAGTAACATCGCGCCACAGGTGCAGCAACTGGCCCTCGAACAGACCCCGGGTGGGGGCATCGGTCCCGCCTCGGGAGTGTCCGGGGACCGGGACGCACCGCGGGGGAGCGTCGCAGTGAGCGCCACCACCGACGGCGGCGACGATTTCGCCGGCTGGCAGCCGCCGAGCACCGACAACGAGCGGGCGTTCGTGCTCGCCGGCGGTGGAGCGACCGGCATCGCGTGGGAGGCCGGCGTCATCATGGGGCTGCGCGACGGCGGTGTCGACGTCCGCGAGGCCGACACGATGATCGGCACCTCAGCCGGGTCCATGGTCGCCGCCCACCTGCGGGTCGGCACCCAGGAGTCGCTCGCCTTCGCCCGGATCCGCGAGGGTGCCCAGATCGCCGAGATCGGTCGCCTCGGGCCGGCCGACGCCTCGAGGTACCTGCGCGCCCAGATGTCGCTGGACAAGAAGCGTGGCCGCGCCCTGGTCGGCCAGGCGGCCCTCGCCGCCCGCACGACCACCGAGGAGGAGTGGCTGAAGGCCATCGGTCTCGGACTCGTCGGCAAGGAGTGGCCGGACAAGCGCCTGTTCATCACGGCTGTCGACGCGCGCACCGGAACCTCGGTCGTGTTCGACAACTCGAGCGGTGTCCCGCTCGAACGAGCCGTTGCCGCGAGCTGCGCCGTGCCCGGGGTGTTCCCGGCCGTCGAGGTCGGTGGCCGGCGCTACGTCGACGGCGGCCTGCGCACGGTGGCGAACGCCGACCTGGCCGTCGGGCACCGTCGCGTGCTCGCGCTGTCGCCCTACCCCGTGGCCTCGCACCTGCGCGACCTGCCGGCCCGCCAGCTCCGCTCGCTGCGACCGGCATCCCGTACCCACCTCGTCGTTCCCGACGCCCGCGACCTGTGGGCGATGGGTGCGAACCCACTCGACTTCAGCCGCGGCGCCGACACCTTCGAGACGGCTCGGGCCCACGGCCAGCGCATCGCCGACCGCGTCGGCGAGATGTGGCTGGCCTGACG
>NZ_DAORSO010000028.1:9235-11878 GCF_035443565.1 Ornithinibacter sp.
CACGACCGGATGCCGTCCGCCCCGACCGCGCGGTGGGCCTCGCCGCTCGCTACGCTCACCAGCGAGGAGGCGACGATGACGTCAGACAGCAGCACCAGCCACGTGGGCAGCGCCCAGACCGCCGCACACATTGCCCAGGTGGAGCGGTACGCCGCGCACAACTACCACCCGTTGCCGGTGGTGCTCTCCCACGGGGAGGGTGCCTGGGTGACCGATGTCGACGGCAGGCGGTACCTCGACTGCCTCGCCGGGTACTCGGCGCTGAACTTCGGCCACGGGCACCCGCGGCTGCTGGCGCGCGCCCACGACCAGCTCTCGCGGCTCACCCTCACGAGCCGGGCCTTCCACAACGACCAGCTCGGCCCGTTCTCGCAGGCCCTGGCCGAGCTGACCGGCAAGGACATGGTCCTGCCGATGAACACCGGCGCCGAGGCCGTCGAGACCGCCCTGAAGGTCAGCCGTCGCTGGGGGTACCGCGTCAAGGGGGTGCCCGAGGACCAGGCCAACATCATCGTCATGGAGGGCAACTTCCACGGCCGCACGACGACCATCATCAGCTTCTCCGACGACAAGGTCGCCCGCGACGAGTACGGGCCCTACACCCCGGGCTTCCGCACGGTCACCTACGGCGACGTCGAGTCGCTGCGCCAGGCGGTCGACGAGTTCACCGTGGCGGTCCTCCTCGAGCCGATCCAGGGCGAGGGCGGCGTCGTCATCCCGCCCGAGGGGTACCTGCGGGCCGTGCGCCAGATCTGCGACGAGGCCGGCGTGCTCATGGTCGCCGACGAGATCCAGTCGGGGCTGGCCCGCACCGGGCGCACCTTCGCGTGTGACCACGAGGAGGTCGTTCCCGACATCTACGTGATGGGCAAGGCCCTCGGCGGTGGGCTCTACCCGGTCTCGGCCATCGCGACCAACCGCGAGATCCTCGAGGTCATCACCCCCGGGTCGCACGGCTCGACCTTCGGCGGCAACCCGCTCGCAGCCGCGATCGGCCACGAGGTCGTCACCATGCTCACCGAGGGGGAGTTCCAGGCACGGGCCACCGAGCTCGGCGGCCTGCTCACCGAGCTCCTCACCCCGCTCGTGCGCACGGGACACGGAAACGGGCTCTCCGGCATCCGGGTTCGTGGGTTGTGGGCCGGGCTGGACATCGAGCCCGGCGGTCCGAGTGGCCGTGAGGTCTCCGAGCGCCTCATGCGGCGCGGAGTGCTCGCCAAGGACACCCACGGGTCCACCATCCGCATCGCCCCGCCGCTGGTCATCACGGCTGACGAGGTCGGCATGCTCGTGGATGCCGTCGCGGACGCCCTCGAGCGCCCGTAGACCCGAGCCGTGAGTGCGGAAGTGGTCGCCCTGGCGACCACTTCCGCACTCACGACGAGGTGCTGACCTTCGCGCGGGCGGCGTTGCGGACGATCTCGTCGACGATCTCGGCGCGGCGCGGACCCGGCAGGTCGTGGGCCATGTCGGGGAACATCACCAGGCGTGAGCCCGGGATCGCCCTGGCCGTCGCGATGCCGCCACTCGGCAGGACGAGCTGGTCGAGCAGGCCGTGGATGACCACCGTCGGGACGGTGATCGTGCGCAGACCGGGGGTGCGGTCGGGGCTGGCCTGGATCGCGAGCAGCTGGCGAGCGGTGCCGAGCGGGTTGATGTCCCGGTCGATGGCCCGGCGAACCATGACGGCCATCTCGTCGGCGTCGTAGTGCGGCCCGGCGATGAGGCGGAAGCTCTCGACACCGAGGCGCTCGGCCTCGTCCGGGTCGGTCGAGCGCGGGGTGGTCATGGTCATCGCCATGGTCGGCAGCAGCTTGGGGGCCACCGTCCCGTGCAGGCGCGAGCCGGTGTTCGACATGATCGAGCACAGGCTGAGCACGCGCGTCGGGTGGTCGATGGTCAGCTGCTGGGCGATCATCCCGCCCATGGACACACCGACCACGTGGGCGGCCTCGATGTCGAGGTGGTCGAGCAGCGCGACCGCGTCGCCGGCCATGTCGGCCAGGAGGTAGTCGGACTGGGCGTAGCGGCGGTGGGCGAAGGCCTTGAGCAGGTCTGCTCGCGTCGGTGCCGGACCCTGGGTCTTCGTGGACAGGCCGATGTCGCGGTTGTCCATCCGGATGACCCGGAAGCCGTTCTCGACGAGGCCGTCGATGATCGGGGTCGGCCACGCGACGAGCTGGGCGCCCAGCCCCATGACGAGGAGCATCGGGATGCCGTCGTCGGGGCCGTCGATCTCGAACTCGATGGTCACGTCGCCGAGCTGTGCACTGGTCATGTGGGGACCATACCCGCGGGTAGGCTGACACACGTGATCGCGCCGCTGACGTATGCCGTCGTGGGCCTGGCGGCCGTGCTGCTCGTCGTCTCGGGCTTCTACGCCGTGCGGGACCGGCTCATCGACGACCGGGTGCTGTTGCTCGCGGCCCTGCTGGAGATCGGCCTGATCGTCCAGCTCGTGCTCGGGCTCGTCGGGCTCGGGGAGATCGAGGACTCCACGGACCGTGCGACGTTCGTGGCCTACCTGGTGTCGCTGCCCGTCATCCCGATCAGCACCGTGTTGCTGACGATCAAGGAGAAGACGGTCTGGGCCATGGGGTCCCTGGCCGTTGGCGCGTTCGCCGTCGCGGTCATGACCGTGCG
>NZ_DAORSO010000028.1:11978-16586 GCF_035443565.1 Ornithinibacter sp.
CGCTCGATCCTCCAGATCACGACCGACTTCGGGGCGGCGCCGCTCGCCTACACGCTCTCGGCGCTCGCGGCGGCCGTCTACGTGCTCGCCACCTGGTGCCTCGCCCGGGGCGGACGGTGGGTGCGCGTCGGAGTCATCGCCTGCGCGGTCGAGCTCGTCGGCGTGCTCGTCGTCGGGACGGCGTCCTTCCTCGTGCCCGACGCCTTCCCCGACAAGACCGTGTGGTCACACTTCGGTCAGGGCTACGGGTTCGTCCCGCTCGTGCTGCCCGTGCTCGGCCTCTGGTGGTTCCGCCGGGTCGACCGCGCTGTTCCTGCGTGAGCTCAGCCCGCTGACACCGGCTCCAGCAGCAGCACCGGGATGGTCCGATCGGTGTTGGTCTGGTACTCCGCGTAGTTCGGGAACGCCTGGACGCAGCGTTCCCACCACAGCTCGCGCTCCTCGCCCGTGATCTCGCGCGCGACGGCATCCCACGAGGCCGTGCCGTCCATGAGCGTCAGGGTCGGGTTGGCCAGCAGGTTCGCGTACCACTGCGGGTGCTCGGGAGCGCCGCCCTTGCTCGCCACCGCGGCGTACACCCCGTCGTGCTCCACCCGCATGAGGGGAACCTTGCGCAGCGCACCGGTCTTCTTGCCGCGCATCGTCAGCAGGACGACGGGCAGGCCCATGATGTCGACCGAGCGGGTGTCCCCGGTCGCCTCGATGGTCTCGACCTGCTCGCGGACCCAGTCCGACGGGCTGGGGATGTAGGTGTCGGTGGTCTCGGTGTTGGTGGTCTGGGTGTCGTTGGTCATGGTCTGCTCAACTCACTTGTCGCTCGAGGTCTTCCACAGGTTGATGCCGGCCTCGACCGCGTGCTGGTCGATCTGCGCGAGCTCGTCGGCGGTGAAGTCCAGGTTGCCGACGGCATCCAGGCTGTTGTCGAGCTGCTCGACCGACGACGCACCGATGAGCACCGAGGTGACCCGCGGGTCGCGCAACGCCCAGGCCAGCGCCATCTGGGCGAGCGACTGCCCGCGCGACTGCGCCATGTCGTTGAGCGCCCGCACGTGGCGCAGCGACTCCTCGGTGAGCAGCTCCGGGTCGAGCGACTTGCCCTGGGCCGCGCGCGAACCCTCGGGGATGCCGCTCAGGTACTTGTTCGTCAGCATCCCCTGAGCGAGCGGCGAGAACGCGATGACCCCGGCGCCGACCTCGTCGGCCGCGTCGAGCAGGTCTTCCTCGATCCAGCGGTTGAGCATCGAGTACGACGGCTGGTGGATGAGCAGCGGGGTGCCCATCTCCCGCAGGATCGCCGCGGCCTCGCGGGTGCGCTCACCCGAGTACGACGAGATGCCGACGTAGAGCGCCTTCCCAGAGCGCACGAGCGAGTCCAGCGCACCCATGGTCTCCTCGAGGGGAGTCGTCTCGTCGAAACGGTGGCTGTAGAAGATGTCGACGTAGTCCAGGCCCATGCGCTTGAGCGACTGCTCGCACGACGCGATGACGTACTTGCGCGAGCCGCCGCCCTGGCCGTAGGGGCCGGGCCACATGTCGTAGCCCGCCTTGGAGCTGATGATCAGCTCGTCGCGGTAGCGGGAGAAGTCGCGGGCGAAGATCGTCCCGAAGTTGCGCTCGGCGCTGCCGTAGGGCGGGCCGTAGTTGTTCGCGAGGTCGAAGTGCGTGACGCCCCGGTCGAAGGCTCGGCGCAGCGTGGCCTGCTGGCGCTCCAGCGGCACGTCGTCGCCGAAGTTGTGCCACAGCCCGAGCGAGATCGCCGGGAGGTCCAGCCCCGAGCGGCCGACGCGGCGGTACGGCATCCCCGCCTCGTAACGTCCGGGAGCGGCCTGGTACTCGTCTGCCTGAAGGGTCATGGAGCCATCCTGCCCCGTTCGCGAGGTGAGATGGACGCGGGGGCCGCGTGACCGGCATCCGGATGCCGTCGTATAGTCCCGGCAGGTCATGAGTGCCAGCGACAAGCCCCGGCTCGCTGGCCGGCAACCCTCCACCCGCGGTGGGGTGCCCCGGGTGAAGACCTGGCGATCGGCGCCCGCCGACTCGCAAGCGCTCGCTGAAAGAGGCAATGCCATGACCGACCCGTCCCAGTGGGGTTTCGAGACCACGCAGATCCACGCCGGTCAGGCGCCCGACCCCACCACCGGTGCCCGGGCCCTGCCGATCTACCAGACGACGTCCTACGTCTTCAACGACACCACGCACGCGGCAAACCTGTTCGCGCTCAAGGAGTTCGGGAACATCTACACCCGAATCATGAACCCGACGCAGGATGCCGTGGAGCAGCGGATCGCCGCGCTCGAGGGTGGTGTCGGGGCGCTCCTCGTCTCCTCGGGTCAGGCGGCGACGACGCTCGGCCTGCTCAACATCGCCGAGGCCGGTGACCACGTCGTCGCCAGCTCGGCGCTCTACGGCGGCACGGTGAACCTGCTGAAGTACACCTTCAAGAAGCTCGGCATCGACGTGACCTTCGTCGAGGACCAGGCCGACCTGCAGGCCTGGCGCGACGCCGTGCGTCCCAACACCAAGGCGTTCTTCGCCGAGACGATCGCCAACCCCAAGGCCGAGGTGCTCGACATCGCCGGGGTCGCCGGGGTCGCCCACGAGGCCGGTGTGCCGCTCGTCGTCGACAACACCATCGCGACGCCCTACCTCATCCGCCCGCTGGAGTGGGGCGCCGACGTCGTCATCCACTCGGCAACGAAGTACCTCGGCGGTCACGGCACCTCGATCGCCGGTGTCATCGTCGACGGTGGCACCTTCGACTACGGCCAGGACCCGGAGCGCTTCCCCAACTACAACACGCCCGAGGAGAGCTACCACGGGCTGGTGTTCGCCCGTGACCTCGGTGTCGGCGGTGCACTCGGCGCGAACCTCGCGTACATCCTCAAGGCGCGCGTGCAGCTGCTGCGCGACCTCGGGTCGGCGATCTCGCCGTTCAACGCCTTCCTCATCGCGCAGGGCATCGAGACGCTCAGCCTGCGCGTCGAGCGGCACATCGAGAACGCTCGCGCGGTGGCGGCCCACCTGGCCGCCCACCCGCAGGTGGAGTCGGTGCGCTGGGCCTCGCTCGACGGCAGCCCGAGCAAGGCGCTGGCCGACAAGTACGCACCCAAGGGTGCCGGTGCGGTGCTCGCGTTCGAGATCGCCGGTGGTCTCGAGGCGGGGCAGCGCTTCGTCGAGGGGCTGACGCTGCACAGCCACGTCGCCAACATCGGTGACGTGCGCTCGCTCGCGATCCACCCGGCATCCACGACCCACAGCCAGGGTGGCGACGAGGACCGCCTCGCCGCTGGCGTCACGCCCGGGTTGGTGCGCCTCGCGGTCGGGCTGGAGTCGATCGCGGACATCCTCGCCGACCTGGATGCCGGGTTCGCCGCCGCTGCTGGCGGGGCTTCCGCCACGGCCGCCGAGTAGGCGGGACCGCGCGCAGGCGGGCCCCTCGCCTGCCTGTGGATAACTTTCCGGGCTGATCGTCATGGCCGCCTACCGTGGTGGCCATGACGATCATCCGGGTTGACGGGGCACAGGTGGCCGAGCTGGGGGTGTCGCTCACCGAGGTGGGCGCCGACTTCCTGCTGATGCAGGACCCGTCGCTCGAGCGCATGGTGCTCGGGCCGGGGGAGTGCGGCCCTGCCGTCGAGGAGCTGCTCGGGGGGTGGCGCCGGCAGCGGATCGCGCTCGGGAGGGCGCTCGGGTCGCTCGGGGAGGCGGCGGTGTCCGCCGGCACCGTGTACGTCGACACCGAGGCCGGGGTCACGCGACTGTTCGGCGGTGCCCAGTCGTGATCCTGGAACCGTTGTCGGGCTGCCCGAGCGGCGTGCGCGACCTCGCCGACCGGCTGACCGCGTCGTCGCGTCGTGTCGGTGACGTCACCACCGTGCTCGTGGCGCTGAAGGGTGGCGCGACGTGGGTGAGTTCAGCGGGTGAGGCGTTCGGGGCCAGGCTTGCTGAGGCGCCGCCGCTGTTGGATGCCGTGGCGCGGCGGCTCGGCGGCGCTGCGGTGCCGTTGCGCGAGATCGCCGATGCCATGGAGGAGGCGCAACGGGTCGTCGAGGGGGCGATCCGTGACGACTCCGAGGCTCAGGGCACGTACGCGTTGCTGGAGGACCGGGCGTACGCCCTGATCAGTGCCGGCGCGGACGAGACCTCGCCCGACGTCGTGGCGGTGCGCATCCTCCAGCGTGACCAGGTGCGCATCAGGGAGCGTGCCCGGGCCCGACATGCCGCAGCCATGGAGCGCTTTCGTGCGGTGGATGCTCGGTGCTCGGCCTCGGTGCGAGCACTGACGCAGGATGCCGTGACCGACTCGGCGTTCTACCGGCTGGTGGCCGGGAGCCAGACGGTCGGTCGCGACCTGGCGGCGGTGGGCACGGTGGCGACGGTGGTCCCGTACCTGCGTCCGGTCGCCGCTGCCGGTGATGTCCTGAGTGTGGCTGCTGACACGGCGTTGCTCGTGGGCTACGGGGAGGGGGCGTGGCCCGAGCTCGGGACCACCGTCGCGATCGCGGCCGCGGGCAATGTGGCCGGGGCGCTCAAGATCGCGGGAACCGCGGGGGCCACGAAGTCGGCATCCGGGTCGGTCTTCACGCGCACGCGCAGGCTCACGACCCA
>NZ_DAORSO010000028.1:16686-17935 GCF_035443565.1 Ornithinibacter sp.
TGGCGTTGGTGCGGAAGGGGTCGTGTCCGGCGGTGTAGACCTGCGTCGTCCCGATCCCGTCCGGGTTGGCCTAGGAGATGTCGAAGGTGGCGCCCAGTCGGTGGGGCGCGTCTCCGTCGACCTCGTGGCCGTTGGCGAGGAGTTCCCCGGAGGCGCTTCGCACGTCCACGGTGATGTGGCTGCCTCCTCGAGTCGGCTCGACCGACGTGACCGTCGCGATGCCGGGCTGAGAGTGTCCGGTGTGGTGATCCCAGTCGGCGGGGAGGGAAAGGCCCATCAGAAGGACAACCGGCATCGACATGGCGAACACGATGACGTCCCAGAGCTCAACGAAGCTCTTGCGTTCCCACATGGCCCCTCCGGGCGTCAGGACTGCTGGGTCAGCAGGGCCAGGTCCCGCCGGATGTAGCGCAGGTGGGCCCACTCCTCCTCGAGGATGACCCGGACGCAGTCGCCGACGCTCGGGTGCCAGTCCTCGTCTCCCCACGGGTCGTTGCGCGGCTCGGCCAAGGTCTCCTGGGTGACCTCGTCGAGGAAGGTGGTCACCATCTGCTGGCGCTCGGCACGCACGCGCAGCACCTCGTCGAAGGGGACGTCGTCGCGGAAGGCGGAGGCGTCGACCCCCATGGCCTCGGCGCCGGTGAACAGCTGGCCGATCTCGTGGAAGGGCGCAGGCACCTGGAGGATCGCGCTGCGCAGCCAGGCGTCCGTGGCCAGGACGAGGTGGCGCAGCGTCTGGGCCAGGGACCACTCGTCCGGGACGTGGGCGTCGACGAGGGATGCCGGGGTGTCGTCGACCGTGTGCTGCCAGGCTGCCTGGACCGCGACCCAGCCCTCGCGCAGGCCCTGCGGGGTGGTGGCCTTCTGCAGCTCCCGGCCGGGGAACTGCCGGTTGAGCTCGGCCTCGACCAACGGCACGACGTCGACCCCGTTGACGAAGAGGGAGCCGAAGGCCAGGTCGTGGCTGTCGATGTCGAGCCCGCCGACGTCCACGCTGCGCATCGTCATCCCGCTGACGTCGGAGAAGCGGATGGTCGCGCCCTTGAAGTTCGCCCGCTCGAAGGTGGCGCCCTCGTAGTTCGTGCGGTCCACGAGTGAGCCGCCGTCGGTCGCGGGGTTCTCGGTCGCGGGGTTCTCGGATGCCGTCATCGCCCCATGGTTGCGCATCACCTCGCGATGCGGGGCGCTACGGCACGGGGGAGGCAGGAGGCGAATTAGGCTGGTGGGATGCCTGCCCAGCACGTCGACG
>NZ_DAORSO010000028.1:18035-19274 GCF_035443565.1 Ornithinibacter sp.
CGACATCCTCGCGGGGATCCGCGACCACCAGGTGGTCGTCATCGCCGGGGAGACCGGCTCCGGCAAGACCACCCAGCTGCCGAAGATGTGCCTCGAACTGGGCCTCGGGGCGACCGGCCAGATCGGGCACACCCAGCCACGGCGGATCGCCGCCCGCTCGGTGGCCGAACGCATCGCCGAGGAGATGGGCGTCGAGCTCGGCGACCTCATCGGCTACCAGGTGCGGTTCACCGACCACAGCAGCGACGCGACCCGGGTCAAGGTGATGACCGACGGCATCCTGCTCGCCGAGATGCAGCGTGACCGCGACCTGCGCCGCTACGACACGATCATCATCGACGAGGCCCACGAGCGAAGCCTGAACATCGACTTCATCCTCGGCTACCTCAAGCAGCTGCTGCCGCGCCGACCCGAGCTGCGGGTCATCGTCACCTCGGCCACGATCGACCCGGTGCGGTTCGCCCTGCACTTCGCGACCGACGAGCACGGCCGCGAGGTGCGTGAGGTGCCGGTCATCGAGGTGTCGGGGCGGACCCACCCCGTCGAGGTGCGCTACCGGCCGCTGGTCGAGCTGCACCCGGAGGGCCGCCACGTCGTCGCCGAGCGCGACCAGGTGACCGGCGTTGTCGAGGCCGTCGAGGAGCTGTGGACCGAGGCCCCGCCCAGCCCCGAGGCGACCGACATCCTCGCCTTCTTCTCCGGTGAGCGCGAGATCCGCGACGCCGCCGATGCCCTGAACGCCCTGAAGCTGCCGAACACCGAGGTGCTGCCGCTGTTCGCCCGGCTCTCGGCCGCCGAGCAGCACCGTGTCTTCCACCGGGGCAGCGGGCGGCGGATCATCCTGGCGACGAACGTCGCGGAGACCTCGCTGACCGTGCCCGGCATCGGGTACGTCGTCGACACCGGCACCGCCCGCATCTCGCGGTACAGCCAGCGCACCAAGGTGCAGCGACTGCCGATCGAGCCGGTCAGCCAGGCCAGTGCCGCGCAGCGCTCCGGTCGGTGCGGCCGCATCGCCCCCGGCGTGTGCATCCGGCTGTACTCGCAGGAGGACTTCGAGGCCCGCCCCGAGTTCACCGAGCCCGAGATCCAGCGCACCTCGTTGGCCTCGGTCATCCTCCAGATGACCGCCCTCGGCCTGGGTGATGTCGCCCGCTTCCCGTTCGTCGACCCACCCGACCCCCGACAGATCGCCGACGGGGTCCGGCTCCTCGAAGAACTCGGTGCGTTCGCCATCGG
>NZ_DAORSO010000028.1:19374-23862 GCF_035443565.1 Ornithinibacter sp.
GAGCCCGACTGGGACACCATCCACAAGGCGCTGCTCGCCGGGCTGCTCTCGCACGTCGGGGTGCGCGACCAGGCCAAGCGCGAGTATGTCGGGGCACGTGGCGCCCGGTTCGGCATCAGCCCGGGGTCGGGCCTGTTCCGTAAGCAGCCCGACGTCGTCATGAGCGCCGAGCTCGTCGAGACGAGCCGGCTCTGGGCGCGGGTCAACGCCGCCATCGAGCCGGAGTGGGCCGAGGAGGCCGGCGCCCACGTCGTCACCCGCACCGTCAGCGAGCCGCGCTGGAGCCGTCGGGCCGGTGCAGCGGTCGCGACCGAGCGGGTCACCCTGTTCGGGGTCCCGCTGGTCACCGACCGCACCATCCAGTACGCCCGCATCGACCCCGAGGCCGCCCGCGAGATCTTCATCAGGTCGGCGCTCGTCGAGGGGGACTGGGACCCCCAGCACGACTTCTGGAAGCGCAACCTCGCCACCCTCGCCAGGGTCGCCGAGCTCGAGGAACGGGCCCGGCGCCGGGACATCGTCGTCGACGACGAGGTGCTGAACGCGTTCTACGACAGCCGGATCCCGCCCGATGTCGTCAGCGAGCGGCACTTCGACCGCTGGTGGCGCGGGGAGCGCCGGCGCCGCCCGGACCTGCTGACCCTCACCGAGGAGATCCTCACCGCCGACTCCGGTGAGCAGGTCTCCGCCGCCGACTACCCGCGCACCTGGCGCCAGGGTGACGTGGAGCTCGACGTCACCTACCAGTTCTCGCCCGGGGCGGATGCCGATGGCGTCACCGTCCACGTGCCGGTCGCCGTGCTCAACCGGGTGACCTCCGACGGGTTCGACTGGCAGGTGCCCGGGCTGCGCGACGACCTCGCCGTCGCACTGCTGAAGTCGCTACCGAAAGCCACCCGCCGCCACTTCGTGCCCACCCCCGACCACGCCGCCGCCGCGCTCGCCGAGGCCGACCCGTCGCGGGGGCCGCTCACCGCGGAACTCGCGCGGGTGCTCCACGCGCGCACCGGCATCCGCATCTCGCCGGATGAGTGGGACGTCGAGCGGGTCCCTGACCACCTGCGGATCACGTTCAGCATCGAGGGCCCCGGCCGCCGGGTCGTCGCCCGAGGCAAGGACCTCGACGCCCTGCGCGAGCAGGCCGGGGGAGCGGTGCGCGCCGGCATGGCCCGTGCCGGCGCGTCGCTGGAGCGCACCGGCCTCACGACCTGGTCGGTCGGCGACGTGCCCGAGACCTTCGAGGGGCGCTCCGGCGGGCTGACCGTGCAGGGGTTCCCGGCGCTCGTCGACGAGGGGACGAGCGTCGCGCTGCGGGTGTTGCCGGATGCCGGTGCCGCGCGGGCAGCGCACCGGGCCGGGGTTCGTCGGTTGCTGCTGCTCGGCACGACCGCTCCGTGGAAGCGGGTGCTCGCCCGGTTGAGCAACGCCCAGAAGCTGGCGCTCGCCGACAACCCGCACGGCTCGGTGCCCGCACTGCTCCAGGACTGCCTGGACGCGGCCGTCGACGACATCGTCGCCGAGCACGTGCCCGGCGAGGTGCGAACGCAGGCGGCCTATGAGGCAGCCCTGTCGGCCGTGCGCACCCACGCCGCCACCCGGGTGCTCGTCGTCGTCGAGGCCGTGGAGCCGGTGCTCGCCCTGGCCGCCCAGGTCCGCGCCACGCTGGCGACCCTCGAACGCGGCGCAGCCTCGACGCGGACCGCGGCAACGAGGGCCGACGTGCGTGCCCAGCTCGACAGCCTCGTGCGACCGGGCTTCGTCGCGGGGACGGGGGTCGCCCGGCTGCGCGACGTGCAGCGGTACCTGCGCGCGGCTCAGCACCGGCTCGAGCGGGCGGCGACCAACGCCCGTGAAGGGGTGCTGCAGGCTCAGATCGACGGGGTCGAGGCGGCCTATGCCGACCTGCTCGAGTCGCTGCCCCTGGTGCGGCGCGGTGCCGCCGACGTGGTGGACATCGGCTGGCAGATCGAGGAGCTGCGGGTGTCGCTGTTCGCGCAGGCCCTCGGCACACCGCGCCCGGTGTCCGAGAAACGCGTCCGCGCGGCGATCGCCGCCATCGACCGCTGACGGCCGGCCGCGGGAATCCTGCGGGGGCGCGCGGACGTTGCCCACAGCAGGAACGCTCCACCCGCGAAAGGCCGTGCCGTGCTGAACCCCTCTGCGCTCTATCGTTTCGAGACCGACGCCGACCTCACCGTGCCCCGGCCCGGCGTGCTCGTCGTCACCCTCGGGGCGTTCGTCGACGCCGGCCAGATCCAGTCCGTCCTCGGCGGTCACCTCCTCGAGACCGGTGACCCCGAGGTCGTCGCGTCCTTCGACGTCGACCAGCTGCTCGACTACCGCGGTCGCCGCCCGGCGATGGTGTTCGACACCAACCGGTGGGTCGAGTACGACGACCCGACGATGCTGCTGCACCGCCTGACCGACCGTGACGGGCAGACGTACTACCTGCTCACCGGGCCCGAGCCCGACTACCAGTGGGAGCGCGTCATCGAGGCGGTCCGCGAGCTCGTCGTGCGCCTCGGGATCACGCTCGTGGTGCACACCCACGGCATCCCCATGGCCGTTCCGCACACCCGACCCGTCGGCATGACGGCCCACGCGACTGACACTTCGCTCATCGGTGACAGCGCCTCGCCGTTCGGCCGCGTCCAGGTTCCCGGCTCCATCGGGGCCCTGCTCGAGATGCGGCTCGGCGAATCAGGCCACCAGGCGGTGGGCTTCGCGATCCACGTGCCGCACTACCTCGCCGGCGCCGAGTGGGCCGAGGGGGCGCTCGCCGCGCTGAACGCCGTGGTCGACGTGACCGGTCTGAACCTGCCCAACGACGACCTCGTGCTGCGCGCCCGCAGCAACCAGCAGGCCATCGCTGCCGAGGTCGAGGGCAACGATGACGCCCGCGCGGTCGTCAGCGCGCTGGAGCAGCAGTACGACACCCACCTCGAGGGCAAGGAGAGGCCCAGCCTGCTCGCCACCGAGGCCTCGCAGCTGCCGTCGGCCGACGAGCTCGGCGCCGACTTCGAGAACTTCCTGCGCCACGTCGCCGACGACGACACCGCCTGACGGCCACGCTCCACCCGACACACCCTCTGGGCGGGGGAAGGACGTCAGTCCTTGGCCTCGGACCACCGGTGGATCACTGAGGTGTCCGCGACGAACCGCACCGGCGCCCCGCCAGCCCAGCGGCGTGACGCGTCCTGCAACGCGCGGTCGACGCGCGCCGAGACCTCGTCGGCGTGCTCGAGCGGTGCGTGGACGAGCAGCTCGTCGTGCAGGCAGAGCACGACCTGCGCCCCGAGCTCGCGGGTGGTCGCCCGCACGGTCGCCGCCCAGGCCTTGAACAGCTCGGCCGCCGCGCCCTGGATGATCGCGTTGCGCGCGAACCGTCCCCGGGCGGCGTCCAGCGCCGGATCAGCCCCGACCCCGGCCCCGGTCAGCACACTGCCCGTCGGGATGAGCCGCCCGCCGTACGTGCGCAGCGGGGCACCGCGCACCCCCGCGGCGTACGCCCGATCCAGCAGCCCCATCGCGACGGGGTAGGCCCGCTCCAGCCCCTTGAGCGCCTCACCAGCGGCCCCGCTGCGCTGGCCGTACATCGCGGCGAGGACCGCAATCTTGGCGACCGGTCGCTCGACCCCGAGGCGCTGGGCCACCGGGGCGTAGAGGTCGTCGTCCTGCGTGGCCGCCGCGAACACGGCATCCCCGCTCACCACGGCGAGCACCCGCGGCTCGATCTGTCCGAGGTCCGCACGCACGAACACGTGCCCCGGGTGGGCTGCGACGCCCGGCCGCAGGGCCGCCGGCAGGTTGTGCAACCCGTTCTCGGCCGTCATCCGCCCGGCCGCGCCGTCGCACGCCGTCCAGCGCCCGCGCAGGCGGTCGTCGGCGCCGACGTGGGCGTCGAGCCAGCGGTACCCGTAGGTCGTGGCGATCCGCTCGTCACGCCGCCACGTCAGCAGCGCCTCGACGAGGGGGTTGACCGAGCGGTAGGGCTCGAGCACCCACTTGCGCGTGTTCGGCACGTCGACGCCGACCGCGGCGAGCAGCTCACGCACCTGGGCCGGGTTGCGCAGGTCCGTGGACTCGCGTCCGGGGGCGAGCCGCAGGACCTGCGCGTCACGAACCCGCCGGGATGCCGCCTCGTCGGCGTCGGTGGTCGGCCGCGGTCCGGCGGCACCCGCGATCAACGCCTCGGTGGTCTCGCGGTCGATGGGCAGCCCGCCGCGCTGCAGCTCCAGGCAGAGCAGCGCGGCCGCCGACTCCGAGTACACCGTCGAGGGCAGGCGCACCGAGGTCGCTGCCGCAGCATCGTGTTGTCGATGTGCGGTCTCCAGGGCGGCGCGGGCCCAGGCTTCAAGGTGGGCCGGGTCGCGCAGCCAGCTCTCGTGGTCGCCGCGCAGGTGCCCGGCACCGTCGACCAGTGCGTCGGCAGCGAGCGGCGCGGCCTCGGAGGCGAACTCGAAGAGGTCACCGGTTGGCGGTGCTGGG
>NZ_DAORSO010000028.1:23962-25570 GCF_035443565.1 Ornithinibacter sp.
ACATCCGCGTGGCAGGATGACCAGTCGATGCCAGCGCGCCGCACGGGCTGCGCAGGTCAGGTTCGAGGAGGACGACGTGGCACTTCCCGGTAGGGGCGGGGACCGCACGAGTGATGCGGTCAAGGACGTCAGGAGCGCGCTCGAGCAGGCTCAGGCCGGCACCGCGGACCAAGGGGTCCTGGACCGCCAGTCCACGAAGTTCGTCCAGAACATCCTCGACCTCGGGGTCGACGGCAAGGGCTGGTTCGACTCGGCCGCCCACGAGGCCGACGAGGCGCTGCGGGAGAACGGCGGTGACGTCGAGGCGGCCGTCGATGCGATCGTGCGCAGCCACGTGACCAAGGGCGCCGGCACCGGCTTCCTGACCAGCGTCGGTGGATTCGTCACCCTCCCGCTGGCGCTGCCGGTGAACCTGCTCGCGTTCTACCTGCTCGCCACCCGCATGACGGCCTCGATCGCCAAGGTGCGCGGCTACGACCTGTCCTCGGAGCAGATCCGCACCGCCGTGCTGCTCACCCTCGTCGGTGCTGACGCCGACGACCTGCTGCGCAAGGCCAACGTCGTCGTGCCGGGCGGGACGCTGTCCAACCTGGCCGTGCAGCGCCTTCCCGGGCCGGTGCTCATGGTGGTGCAGAAGGGCATCGGCTTCCGGCTGCTCGCCCAGGTCGGCACCAAGTCCTTCGCGCGGCTGGGTCGCCTCGTGCCCGTCGTCGGCGGCGCCGTCGGTGGCGGCCTCGACGCGTACATGCTGAGCCGGTTCGCCCGCAACGCCAAGGACCAGTTCCCGCGGGTGGCCCCGGCCATCGAGCGCTGAGGTTCGCCTGAAGGGCGAGGCGTGCGTCACGTCCGGTCCGGGAACGGGAATCACCCGTCGTTCGTCCTTCGTTGAGCACAACGGCACCGTGGTGCACCCACGCCCACGAATGACCGGCTTGACCCCAGGAGGAACCCCCATGGCATCACCCAAGCGCTTCGCGGCCATCGCCGCCGTCTACCAGGCCGTCCGCGTCGCCGTGCGTCCCGGCGGCCCCTCGCTCGGTGAGCGTGCCGGGGCCTTCCCCCGACTGGTGCGAGCCGCGATCACGGGGGAGTACACCGGGATCAGCAAGGGCCGCCTCGCCCTCATGGTCGCCGCCCTCGCCTACATCGTGTCCCCGCTCGACCTCATCCCCGAGTTCGTCATGCTCGCCGGGCTGGCGGACGACGCGCTCGTCATGGCGTGGTTGGCCACGCAGTTCGTCGAGGAGACCGAGGCGTTCCTGGCGTGGGAGCTCGCGCAGGTCTCGCCGGCCTACGCCACCACCTCGGGACACGCGTTCCCGGGCGGCTCCTCCTCGTCGTCGCACACCGTGCGCGGCAGCGTCATCCGCTGACTCCGGTCCCTCCTGACCGAGGCGGTCTCCTGATCGCGTGGGTGGCACCAGCGCCCGCACCGTTGCGCGGGCCGTTGTCCACAGCGACGCTCTGACGGCCCGTTGTCCACAGGCCAGCATCCGTCACCTGACACCCTCCTCGCGTGCGGGGAGGGTGTCGTCATGACACCAGACATCACCCTTCGAGGGCCGGGAGACATCGTCTCGGTCCTGCCCTACCACCTGGGCTACCACC
>NZ_DAORSO010000029.1:0-6526 GCF_035443565.1 Ornithinibacter sp.
GCGCGAGCTCGACGGGGTCGGCGTGCGGGACGCACTCCTGGAGTGCCTGCTCGCGCACGGGGTCGACGTCGCCGTTGCCGAGGTCGTGATGCCGGTGCTGCGCGAGGTCGGCGAGGGCTGGGAGCGCGGCGAGATGGGGGTCCTGCACGAGCACTTCGTCTCCAGCTCGTTCCGGGGGGTGCTCGGCGAAATGCGGGGGCCACTGCCGGGGCAGGTGTCGCGCACCGTGGTCCTGGCGTGCCCGCCGGGCGAGCTGCACGACCTGCCCCTGGAGCTGTTCGGGGCGATGCTGCACGCCCGGTCCTGGCGGGTGGTCAGCCTCGGCGCCAACACCCCGATGACCGCCGTCGCCGACGCGGTCCGCATTCTCGACGCCGACGCGTGCGTGCTCGCCGGGGTGCGCCGCTCGGTCTTCGAGTCCCGGATGCCGTCGCTCACCCGGCTCGGTCGCCGCGCCCCCGTCTTCCTCGCCGGCCAGGGGGCGGTGCGCCTGCCGGAACCGCCGCCCATGACGGTGGTGCTGCCCCCCGATCTGCGTGCCGCCGCGGACCTCGTCGACGAGGTCGCCCGCGAGTCGGCGGCCGGCTGAGGCTGCCCCGGCCGCCCGGCACCCCCTACCGTGGGGACATGCGGATCACCCACCTCGGACACGCCTGCCTGCTCGTCGAGATGGCGGACGTGCGCGTCCTCATCGACCCGGGCGCCTTCGTCGACGACTTCAGCGAGGCACACGACCTCGACGCCGTGATCGTGACCCATCGCCACCCCGATCACCTCGACCCGCAGCGGCTACCCGGCATCCTCGCCGACAACCCGAACGCGGCGGTGCTCTGCGACCCCGAGAGCGTGACGGCGTTCGCCGACCTCGGCGTCGAGGCGCGCGAGCACGGTGGCACCACGACCCGGATCGGTGGCGTCACGATCACCCCGTTCGGTGAGCAGCACGCGCTGATCCACGACGACCTGCCGCGCATCACCAACGTCGGCGTGCGTCTCGACGCCGACGGCGAGCCGTCGTTCTTCCACCCGGGTGACGCGTTGGATGCCGTGCCGGGTCAGGTCGACGTGCTCGCCTTCCCGCTCCAGGCGCCGTGGCAGCGCAGCCGTGACATGACGGCCTTCCTGCGCCGGTTCGGCGCACCGCACGCGGTGCCGATCCACGACGGGCTGCTCCAGCGACGGGGTCGCGACCTCTACCTGGGGCAGGCGGCGCAGCTCGGCTGCGCCGACACCCGCATCCACGACCTCGCCGGTGCTGGTCCAGTGGAGTTCCGCGAAGGCGCCTGACCTCGGTTGCCGGCCACCCGGCATCCGAATGTCGGTGAAGATCGTCGCTCAGACGACGGTTTTCACCGACGATCGCGCAGCCCCGGGCTCAGGTTGCGCAGCTCCGCGGCTCAGCTGGTGTGGCGACCGCGTTCCTGCTGGTAGCCGTTCGCGAGCACGGCCGCGCCGATGATGCCCGCGGCGTTGCGCAGCACCGCCGGCACGATGGGGGTGCGCAGGTCGAGCAGGGGCAGGAACTTGTCCGACTTCTTCGAGACGCCGCCACCGACGACGATGAGGTCGGGCCACATGAGGTCTTCGAGGTAGCGGTAGTAGCGCTGCAGGCGGGGAGCCCACTCCTCGTAGCTGAGGCCCTCAGCCGTCTTGATCGAGCTGGCCGCGACCGTCTCGGCGTCGACCCCGTCGATCTCGAGGTGGCCCAGCTCGGAGTTGGGCACGAGCACACCCCGGTTGATCACCGCGGTCCCGATCCCGGTGCCGAGGGTCGTCATGATGACGAGGCCGTCCTGGCCCTTGGCGGCGCCGTACGCGAGCTCGGCGACGCCAGCGGCATCCGCGTCGTTGACGACGACGACGTCGTGCTGGAGGCGGTCCTCGAGGAGCTTCTCGATCTCGCAGTTGATCCACGACTTGTGGATGTTCGCGGCGGTCTTCACGACACCGTGCTGCACGACGCCGGGCACCGTCACCCCGATCGGGGAACCGTCGTGCACCTCGTCGAACTGCTCGACGATCCGCGCGATGATGTCGCACACGGCTTCGGGCGTTGACTCGGCGGGGGTGTCGATCCGCACCCGCTCCTGCGCGAACTCGCCCTTGTCCAGGTCGACGGGAGCGCCCTTGATGCCGCTTCCGCCGACGTCGATGCCGAGGGGCAATGCTGTGCTCATGCTGCGTCTCCCTGGGTGAGGATCTCTGGACCGTGGTCGGTGACGAGGATCGTGTGCTCGAACTGTGCCGAACGTCGGCGGTCCTTCGTCACCACTGTCCACCTGTCGTCCCACATCTCCCACTCGGCGGTGCCGAGGTTGAGCATGGGCTCGACGGTGAAGGTCATCCCCGCCTCGATGATGGTGTCGTAGGCGGGTGCCGCGTCGTAGTGCGGGATGATCAGGCCGCTGTGGAAGGCCGACCCGATGCCGTGGCCGGTGAAGTCGCGCACGACGCCGTAGCCGAAGCGCTTGGCGTACGACTCGATGACCCGGCCGATGACGTTGACCGCCCGGCCCGGAACGGCGGCCCGGATGCCGCGCATCATCGCCTCGTGGGTGCGCTCGACGAGCAGGCGCGACTCCTCGTCGACGTCGCCCACGAGGTACGTGGCGTCGGTGTCGCCGTGCACGCCACCGATGTAGGCGGTGATGTCGATGTTGACGATGTCGCCGTCCTCGAGCGGGCGGCTGTCGGGGATGCCGTGGCAGATCACCTCGTTGACCGACGTGCACAGCGACTTGGGGAAGCCGCGGTAGCCCAGGGTCGAGGGGTAGGCGCCGTGGTCGAGCAGGTACTCGTGACCCACGCGGTCGATCTCGTCGGTGGTCACTCCCGGGGCGATGACGGCGGCCGCCGCAGCCATCGCGTTGGCGGCGATGCGACCGGCGACGCGCATCGCCTCGACGGTCTCGGCGTCCTTGACCTCCGAGCCGGTGAACTTCTCGGGGGCCGGCTGGTCGACGTACTCGGGTCGCGCGATGCTCGCCGGAACGGGTCGTCGAGGTGAGAGTGCACCAGGGGCCACGGGAGCGGTCGTCAACGGCATACGGTGGAGTCTAGGCAAAGCCCACCACCAAGGAGGATGGCGATGAAGTACTGGTACAACGTCGACACCGGTCAGGTCGAGACCGACGACACCCGCAGCCAGGACGCCACGGTCATGGGCCCCTACGACACCCACGACGCCGCGGCTGCTGCGCTGGAGACGGCGCGGGCCAACACCGAGCGCTGGGACGCCGAGGACCGCAAGTGGTCAGGTGGCGGTTCGTGGGACGAGGAGTCCCAGGAGGACTGACCCCGTTCAGCCGCCGGTGCGGCGGTGCACCGACACGGCATACGACCCACCGGCCACGAACGGCTCGCGGTCCCACGTCGCGTACCGGTTGATGAACGACAACCCGGCGGCCTCCGCGAGCCGGTCGTAGACGCGCAGGCTCACCGGCGCGGCGTTCTCGGGCAGTGCCGACCCCGACAGCCCGAAACCCGCCACGAGGTAGCCACCGGGCGCGAGGTGTGACGACAGCCGCTCGAGCACCGCGGCCAGCGTGCCGTCGGCGAGGTAGGGCACGACGTTGCCCGCCATCACCACGCAGTGGAACTCCTGCTCGGCGCGCAGGTTCAGGGTCGACAGGTCGGCGACGAAGAACCGCGTGTCGGCGTCCTCGCGGGCGAGCTCGATCAGGTGCTCGTCGGCGTCGACCCCGATCGCCGTGTGCCCGAGGCGGGTCAGCTTGCTCGCCACGCGCCCGAAGCCGCAGCCGGCATCAAGCACCCGTGACGGCGGAGGCGCCAACGTGGTGACGAAGCGCGCCTCGCCGTGGATGTCGGTGCCGGCCTCCTCGAGGTCGAGGAAGCGCTTGCGGTACTCGGCGGCTGCCTCGGGCCCGCTCTGCAGCGCTGACCAGCGCGTCGGGGACGGGGCGTTGGGCGTGTCAAGGGGCCACATGGTGGGTAGACGCTCTCTGTCGCAGCCGGGTGTCGGTGTCGTGGTTCAGGACTCGAAGGAGTGCTCGGATGCCGGGAACGTGCCGCCGGCGACGTCGGCGGCATACGCCGTGGCCGCGTCCGAGAGCGCCGTGCGCAGATCGGCGTACTTCTTCACGAACCGGGGGGCCCGTCCGCCGCGCAGCCCGGCCATGTCCTGCCACACGAGCACCTGGGCGTCGCAGTGCGGACCGGCGCCGATGCCGACGACGGGGATGCGCAGCGCCTTCGTGACGGCCTCGGCCGCAGGGGAGGGCACCATCTCGATGACGACGGCGAAGCACCCAGCGGCCTCGAGCGCGAGAGCGTCGTCCATGAGCTTGTCGGCCCCGGCCCCGCGACCCTGCACCTTGTACCCACCGAGCACGTGCTCGCTCTGGGGGGTGAAACCGATGTGGCCCATGACGGGGATGCCGGCGCGCACGAGCAGCTCGACCTCGGGCACCATCGCCGCCCCGCCCTCGAGCTTGACGGCGTGGGCCAGGCCCTCCTTCATGAAGCGGGTCGCGGTCGCCAGGGCCTGCTGCGGGCTGGCCTGGTAGGAGCCGAACGGCAGGTCGGCGACGACCATGGCCCGCTTGGCCGCGCTCGTCACCGCCCGGGTCAGCGGCACGAGGTGGTCGACGGTCACGGGGACGGTGGTCTCGAAGCCGTAGACGTTGTTGCCGGCGCTGTCACCGACGAGCAGCACGGGGATGCCGGCCTCGTCGAAGATCTCGGCGGTGTACATGTCGTAGGCGGTGAGCATCGCCCACTTCTCGCCCCGCTCCTTCATCTGGTGCAGGTGCGGCACCCGGATGCGCCGCTGCGGCGCCGCCTGGGCACCCGTGCCGTACGGGGCCGTGCCCTCCGGAGCGGGGGGCGGGGTGCCCGCGGGGGAGGCCACGGCATCCGGGCTGGTCGGCGTCGACTCGGTCATGGGCCGATCGTATGCCGCGGCGCCTCGCCTGACGCGGGGGTCGCGGATGTTCGGATGCCGGACGCGTGCCGACCTGTTACCCGCGCGACACACGGGTGCGGCAGGATTCGGCCCATGGACCGTCAGCAGGAGTTCGTCCTCCGCACCATCGAAGAACGCGACATCCGGTTCGTCCGGCTCTGGTTCACCGACGTGCTCGGCACGCTGAAGTCGGTGGCCATCGCCCCGGCCGAGCTCGAGGGAGCGTTCGCCGAGGGAATCGGCTTCGACGGCTCGGTCATCGAGGGCTTCGCCAGGATCTACGAGGCGGACATGCTGGCCAAGCCCGACCCCAGCACCTTCCAGGTGCTGCCGTGGCGCGGCGAGAGCCCCGGGACCGCGCGGATGTTCTGCGACCTGACCCTGCCCGACGGCACCCCCAGCATGGCCGACCCCCGGCACGTCCTGCAGCGGGCGCTGACCAAGGCCGCCGACCTCGGGTTCACGTTCTACACGCACCCGGAGATCGAGTTCTTCCTGCTCAAGCAGGGGTGGGTGCCCGGGACCAGGCCGGAGCCGATCGACCAGGCCGGCTACTTCGACCACGTGCCGCACGGCAACAGCCACGACTTCCGGCGCGCCGCCATCGGCATGCTCGAGGCGATGGGCATCTCGGTCGAGTTCAGCCACCACGAGGGCGCCCCCGGTCAGAACGAGATCGACCTGCGTTACGCCGACGCGCTCTCCACGGCCGACAACATCATGACCTTCCGGGCGGTCATCAAGGAGGTCGCCCTCGAGCAGGGCATCTTCGCCTCGTTCATGCCCAAGCCCTTCGCCGAGCACCCGGGGTCGGGCATGCACACCCACCTGTCCCTGTTCGAGGGGGACACCAACGCCTTCCACGAGCCCGGCGCGCCCTACCAGCTCTCGCGCACGGGACGGCAGTTCATCGCGGGCCTGCTCCACCACGGTGCTGAACTGACGGCCGTGACCAACCAGTGGGTGAACTCCTACAAGCGGCTCTGGGGAGGGGGAGAGGCACCGGCGCACCTCACGTGGGGCCACAACAACCGCTCGGCCATGGTGCGCGTGCCCATGTACAAGCCGAGCAAGGGCAACAGCACCCGGGTCGAGGTGCGCAGCATCGACAGCGCCTGCAACCCCTACCTGGCGTTCGCGGTGCTGCTCGCCGCCGGGCTCAAGGGCATCGAGGAGGGGTACGAACTGCCTCCCGAGACCGAGGACGACGTGTGGAGCCTCACCGACGCCGAGCGCAAGGCCATGGGCATCAAGCCGCTGCCCGCGAGCCTCAGCGACGCCATCAGCGTCATGGAGGGCAGTGAGCTCATCGCCGAGACCCTCGGGGAGCACACCTTCGACTTCTTCCTGCGCAACAAGCGGGCCGAGTGGGCCGACTACCGCAACCAGGTGAGTGCCTTCGAGCTCGACCGCTACCTGCCCCGCCTCTGACCGGCGCCGGGGTGAGCTCTCGCGGTCCCGGGTCGATCCCCGTCGCCATCGCGCGGCTGGGGTTCGACGATGCTGCTCGCGCGTTCAGCCTGTTGCAGGACCCGGCGCTCGCCGGCCTCATCCACTCCCGCGAGCACATCGAGGACCACGGGCTGGCCGCTGCGCTGGCCG
>NZ_DAORSO010000029.1:6626-9953 GCF_035443565.1 Ornithinibacter sp.
CGCCGGCCGTCGACGTCCTGCGCACGGCATACCGCGAACAACTGCTCGAGATCGCGGCCCTGGACCTCACGTCCGGCGACCCACTCGTGTCCCTCCCGGAGACGGCCGCGGCCCTGGCCGACCTGGCGCAGGCGGCGCTGGAGGCCGCTCTCGTGATCGCCCGCGACGAGGTCGGGGCGGATGCCGGGCGCACCCGCCTGGCGGTCATCGCCATGGGCAAGACCGGTGGGCGCGAGCTGAACTACATCTCCGACGTCGACGTCATCTTCGTGGCCGAACCGGCGGACGGGGTGCCCGAGGACGAGTCGACGGCCATCGCCACCGACCTCGCGACCCGCCTGATGCGGATCTGCTCGGCGTCGACGGCGACCGGGGCGTTGTGGCAGGTCGACCCGGCGCTGCGCCCCGAGGGCAAGAACGGGCCGCTCGTGCGCACCGTCGCGAGCCACCGCTCCTACTACGAGCGGTGGGCCAAGACGTGGGAGTTCCAGGCCCTGCTCAAGGCCCGCCCGGTCGCGGGTGACGCCGAGGTGGGGCAGGCCTACTGCGACGCCGTGCAGCCGATGGTCTGGCAAGCCTCCACCCGCGAGAACTTCGTCGCCGACGTGCAGGCGATGCGCCGACGCGTCGAACAGCACATCCCACCCGCCGAGGCCGCCCGCCAGCTCAAGCTCGGTGCGGGTGGGCTGCGCGACGTCGAGTTCTCCGTGCAGCTGCTCCAGCTCGTGCACGGCCGGGCCGACGAGTCGCTGCGCACCGGGACCACGCTCGACGGGCTCGCGGCCCTGTCGGCGGGTGGTTACGTGGGGCGCGAGGACGCCGCGACGCTCGCCACGGCATACCGGCTGCTGCGCACGCTGGAACACCGCATCCAGCTCTACCGCCTGCGCCGCACCCACCTCATGCCCACCGCAGCCTCGGACCTGCGCCGCCTCGGACGGGCGCTCGGTCACCGGTCCTCACCGGCGGATGCCGTCATCGCCCAGTGGAAGGCCCAGCAGCGCGAGGTGCGCCGCCTGCACGAGCGGATCTTCTACCACCCGCTGCTCTCGGCCGTGGCCCGCCTCTCCGACTCCGAGGTGCGCCTGACTCCCGAGGCCGCGCGAGAGCGTCTGTCCGCGTTGGGTTTCCGCGATCCGCATGGCGCGCTCCGCCACCTCGAAGCCTTGACCGACGGGCTCAGCCGACGGGCCGCGATCCAGCGCCAGCTGTTGCCGGTGATGCTCGGCTGGTTCGCCGACGAGGCAGACCCGGATGCCGGTCTGCTCGCCTTCCGCAAGATCAGCGACGAGCTCGGGACCACCCCGTGGTACCTGCGGCTGCTTCGCGACGAGGGCTCGGCCGCCGAGCGGCTCGCGCACACCCTGGCCCGCAGCCGCTTCGCCGCCGGTCTGCTCGAGCAGGCGCCGGAGTGCGTGCAGTTCCTCGGTGACGCGGCCGGCCTACGGCCGCGTGCGCGCGAGGACGTCCTGCGCCGGATGCGGTCCGCCGCAGGGCGCAAGGACGACCCGGCATCCGCCGTGCTCGCCGCCCGCACCATCCGCCGATCCGAGCTCTTCCGCGTCGCGGTCGCCGACCTGTCCGGCCTGCTCACCCTCGACGGGCTCGGCACGGCGATGACCGACCTCACCTCGGCGCTGCTCGAGGTGACCCTCGAGCTGTGCGTGCGTGACCTCGAGGCCCGCACCGGTGCCCCTGCCCTCACCAGGGTCGTCGTCGTCGGCATGGGGCGCCTCGGTGGCGGCGAGCAGGGGTACGGCTCGGACGCCGACGTGCTGTTCGTCCACGACCCGGTCGACGGGGCCGACGAGGGGGCGGCGCAGGCGCAGGCCCTCGAGGTCGTCAAGGACCTCATCCGCCTGCTCGGCCTGCGCGGGCCCGACCCCAACCTCGACGTCGACGCCGGGCTGCGCCCCGAGGGCAAGAACGGCCCGCTCGTGCGCTCGCTCGCCTCGTACCGCGAGTACTACGCGCGCTGGTCGCTCGTCTGGGAGGCGCACGCCCTGCTGCGGGCGAAGCCGATCGCCGGCGACGCCGACCTCGGTCAGCGATTCCTCGACCTGATCGCCCCGCTGCGCTGGCCGGCTGGCGGGCTCGACGCGACCCAGGTTCGCGAGATCCGCACCCTGAAGGCCCGGATGGAGGCCGAGCGGCTGCCGCGCGGCGCGGACCGCAAGACCCACTTCAAGCTCGGCCACGGCGGCCTGTCCGACGTCGAGTGGGTCGTCCAGCTCGTGCAGCTGCAGCACGCCCACGCCCACCCGGAGCTGCGCACGACCTCGACGATGGCGGCCCTGTCGGCGGCGGAGTCGCTCGGGTTGATCGACCCCGACCACGCCGCGGACCTCGCGGCGTCGTGGCGCCTGGCGTCGTCGATGCGCAACGCCGGGGTGCTCTTCCGCGCCAAGACGGTGGATGCCGTGCCGACCGACCCGCGCGACGCCGACGGCATCGCGCGCATCCTCGGCCTGCCCGGGGGCTCGGGCCAGGAGCTGGGGGAGCGCTACCGCAAGCTGGCTCGCCGGGCCCGGGCCGCCCACGAGGCCGAGTTCTACGACGACTGAGGGCTCGACCTAAACTTGGGGGCATGCCCGACACGATCATTCCCCGGCTCGACCTGCGCGGGCAGCACCTCAGCCTGCGTGAGCTCAAGGCTGCCCTGCCGCGCGCCGAGTTCGACGTCGAGGCGGCGTTGGATGCCGTGCGCCCGATCGTCGCGGACGTCGCCGAGCGCGGTGCGGCGGCCCTCTACGACGCCGCGGAGCGCTTCGACGGCATCCGTCCGGCGCGGCTGCGGGTGCCCGCCGAGGTCATCGCCGACGCCCTGACGACGCTGGACCCGGCCGTGCGCGCGGCCCTCGAGGAGTCCATCCGCCGGGCGCGCGTCGTGCACGCCGACCAGCGCCGGTCCGACACGACCACGCAGGTCGCCGACGGGGGCACGGTCACCGAGCGCTGGGTGCCCGTCGACCGGGTCGGGCTCTACGTGCCCGGTGGCCTGGCCGTGTACCCGAGCAGCGTCGTCATGAACGTCGTGCCCGCCCAGCTCGCGCAGGTGCCGAGCCTGGCCGTCGCGAGCCCACCGCAGCGCGACCACGGTGGCTGGCCGCACCCGACGATCCTCGCCGCGTGCGCCCTCCTGGAGGTGGACGAGGTGTGGGCCATGGGTGGGGCGCAGGCCGTGGCTGCCTTCGCGTACGGCATCGAGGACGACGGTGAGGTCTGCGACCCCGTCAGCCTCGTCACCGGCCCGGGCAACATCTACGTCGCCGCGGCCAAGCGCCTGCTCAAGGGGATCATCGGCATCGACGCCGAGGCCGGCCCCAC
>NZ_DAORSO010000029.1:10053-20852 GCF_035443565.1 Ornithinibacter sp.
CGGCCAAGCGCCTGCTCAAGGGGATCATCGGCATCGACGCCGAGGCCGGCCCCACGGAGATCGCCGTGCTCGCCGACGACAGCGCGGATGCCGACCACGTCGCCTCCGACCTCATCTCCCAGGCCGAGCACGACCCGCTCGCCGCGGCCGTGCTCGTCACCGACTCCCCGGACCTCGTGGATGCCGTCGAGACGGCGCTGGCGCGTCGGGTCGCCACGACCAAGCACACCGAGCGGGTGGCCACCGCGCTGGCCGGTCGGCAGTCGGCGATCGTCCTCGTCGACGACGTCGAGGCCGGTCTGGCCCTGGTCAACGCCTACGCGGCCGAGCACCTGGAGATCCAGACGCGCGACGCGGCATCCGTCGCCGCCCGCGTGCGCAATGCCGGTGCGGTCTTCGTCGGCCCCTGGTCGCCGGTCAGCCTCGGTGACTACGCCGCCGGCTCCAACCACGTGCTGCCCACGGGTGGGTGCGCCTGCCACAGCAGCGGGCTGTCGGTGCAGAGCTTCCTGCGCGGCATCCACGTCGTCACGTACTCGTCGGAGGCGCTGCGCGAGGTGGGCGGCCACGTCGTCACGCTCGCCCGCGCCGAGGACCTGCCCGCCCACGGTGAGGCCGTGCTCGCGCGGCACCCCGAGCTCGACCCGAGCGCCTGAGCCCGCCGCGGCGCCGCTCGGGCGTCGGGTGGAAAAGTTGCCACAGGGCGCAGCGACCTAGACTCTGCGCCATGGATTCCCGCACCACCGTCGAGGCGATGCTGCGCGCCGACCTGCGCGGGCGCACCGCCTACGGCGCTCCGCAGCTCGACGTGCCGGTGGCCCTGAACACCAACGAGAACTCGTACCCGGTTCCTGCCGTCGTCGTCGAGGCGATGACCAAGGCCGTGGCGGCCGCGGCATCCGGTCTCAACCGCTACCCCGATCGCGAGTTCACGGCCCTGCGTGAGGCGCTGGCCGCGTACCTGTCCCGTTCGGGCACCGTGATCGGCGCCGACCAGGTGTGGGCCGGCAACGGCTCCAACGAGGTGCTGCTGCACCTGCTGCAGGCGTTCGGTGGCCCCGGTCGCACCGCGCTCGGGTTCACCCCGGCCTACTCGATGCACCCCATCATCACGACGACGACGGGCACGACGTGGGTCGACGGCCTGCGCGGCGTCGCGGGCGGGGGCGCGTTCGACCTCGACGCGGCCTCTGCGGTCGAGCAGGTGCGCGCCCACCGCCCCGACGTCGTGTTCCTGTGCTCCCCGAACAACCCCACAGGAACGGCGCTCTCCCTCGACACCGTCGTCGCCGTGCACGACGCGGCACCCGACGCGCTCATCGTCGTCGACGAGGCCTACGCGGAGTTCGCCCGACCGGGCACCCCGAGTGCCCTGACCCTGCTCGAGGGCCGACCGCGGCTCGTCGTGACGCGCACGATGAGCAAGGCGTTCGCCCTGGCCGGGGGCCGTCTCGGGTACCTCGCCGCCGACCCGGCCCTCGTCGACGCGTTGCGCCTGGTGCGGATGCCGTACCACCTCGCCACCCAGACCCAGGCGGTGGCCCTCGCCGCGCTCGAGCACGCAGACCTCATGCTCGAGACGGTGGGCGCGATCAAGGCCGAACGTGACCGGTTGGTGGCCGAACTCACAGCAATGGGGCTCGACCCGGTGCCGAGCGACGCGAACTTCGTGCTCTTCGGGGGTCTGGAGGACTCCCACACGACGTGGTCGGCGCTGCTCGAGCGGGGCGTCCTCGTTCGCGACGTCGGCATCGCCCACTATCTTCGTGTCACGGCCGGCACGCCGCAGGAGACCACCGCCTTCCTGCAGGCGATGTCCGACCTCGCACCGCAGCACCGCACCACCAGCACGCCCATGACCCTCAGCCCAGGAGCCCGACCGTGAGCAGCGCGCCAGCCCCCCGTACCGCCACGGTGCGTCGCGGGACCTCCGAGAGCACCGTCGAGGTGAGCGTCGACCTCGACGGCAGCGGCCGCGGTCAGGTCGACACCGGCGTGCCCTTCTACGACCACATGCTGCTCTCCCTGGCCAAGCACTCGCTGATCGACCTGACCGTCACGGCCACGGGCGACACCCACATCGATGCGCACCACACCGTCGAGGACGTCGCGATCGTCCTCGGACAGGCCGTGCGCGAGGCCCTCGGGGACAAGAGCGGGATCGCCCGCTTCGGTGACGCCACGGTGCCCCTCGACGAGGCGCTCGTGCTCGCGGTCGTCGACGTCGCCGGCCGGCCCTACTGCGTGCACGAGGGGGAGCCCGAGGGCCAGCAGTACGTCGTCATCGGCGGTCACTACGTGGGCTCGCTCACCCGCCACGTGCTCGAGTCCTTCGCCTTCCACGCCCAGATCGCCCTGCACGTGCGGGTGCTCGGCGGTCGCGACCCCCACCACGTCGTCGAGGCCCAGTTCAAGGCGCTGGCGCGCGCTCTGCGTGCCGCGGTCGCCCGCGACCCCAGGGTCGAGGGGATCCCGAGCGCGAAGGGTGCGCTCTAGCCCGTGGCCGGCGTCGCGCGCACGGGGCAGGGGCACGGGCTGGTTCTCGTGCGCCAGCCTCCGGCCGCCGTCAACCGGTGGCTGCGACGAGGTCTGGTGGCGGTGACCGTCGCCCCGTTCGGGGCCTGGACCGGCATCACCCTGGCCGAGGAACGCGCCCGCAGCGTGGCCCCCTACGACGTCGGCCTCGAACTGCTCGCGGCCCGCCCCGCGCCACGCCGGGCACGACCCGCGCTGGGGTTCTTCGACGTGCACGGCCGGGCTGCCATCACGGTCCAGCCACCCGGGCTGCGTTCCCACATCCACTGGCTCGTGTGGGAGCCGGGCACCGGTGTCGTCCCCACGCCCTCCCTCACACCGCTGCGGTTGCCGCTGTTGCTCTCCGTGGCCGGTGCGTCCGGGCGGGTTCGCGAGGAGGTCGTGGCCGAGGTGCTGCGCTCCGGCACCGGCGCACCGGTTGACCTGCTCGTGACCGTTCTCGGTCTGCTCGGGCTCCCCGGCCGCGACCTGCTGGTGCGCGGCGACAGCGACGGCGCCCACGACGTCGAGCCCTCGGTGCGCGGCGTCATGACCTTCGACCGCCTCATGGCCGAGGAGGCCGCCCACCAGGCCGAGGTGAGTGGCCGATGAGTGCCCGTGTCGTCGTGCTCGACTACGGCAGCGGCAACATCCGCAGCGCCGTGCGCGCGCTGGAGCACGTCGGTGCCGAGGTCAGCCTCACCGGTGACCGTGACGCCGCCCTGGCTGCCGACGGGCTCTTCGTGCCGGGCGTCGGCAACTTCCACGCCTGCATGGCCGGGCTCATTGCCGCCGACGGGCCGCGGATCATCGACCAGCGCCTGTCAGGTGGTCGTCCCGTCCTCGGCGTCTGTGTCGGCATGCAGGTGATGTTCGAGGGGTCGAGCGAGCCCAGCGCGACGCCGCTGGCCGGGGTGGGGGAGTGGCCGGGCACCGTGGAGCGGCTGCGGGCCCCGGTGGTGCCGCACATGGGCTGGTCCGCCGTCGAGGTCGCACCGGGGAGCGTGCTGTTCGAGGGCATCGCCGACGAGCGGTTCTACTTCGTGCACTCCTACGCCGCCCACACCTGGGCCCTCGAGGCCTCGGACGGCCCGTTCGCGGCAGTGGCACCCCGCGTCACGTGGGCGACCCACGGCGAGCGGTTCATCGCCGCGGTCGAGAACGGCCCCCTGACGGCGACGCAGTTCCACCCGGAGAAGTCCGGCGAGGCCGGGCTGGCCCTGCTGCGCAACTGGGTGCGTTCCCTCTGACGAACGGGGTCCGACCCCTACGACCCGATCCGGCAGACTGGGCACCGCCCCCAGACCTGCTCGACCACGCCGCGGAGGACCCCTCGTGACCAGCCAGCCCATCCTGCAGCTCCTGCCTGCCGTCGACGTCGTCGGCGGGCGGGCCGTCCAGCTCGTGCAGGGGGTGGCAGGCACCGGCGGTGACTTCGGTGACCCGCTGCAGGCCGCGTTGGCCTGGCAGGAGCAGGGGGCGCAGTGGCTGCACCTCGTCGACCTCGACGCTGCCTTCGGTCGCGGCTCCAACGCGGACCTGCTCGCGAGCATCGTCGGAACGCTCGACATCGACGTCGAGATGAGCGGCGGCATCCGCGATGCCGAGAGCCTCGAGCGCGCGCTCGCGACCGGATGCCGTCGGGTCAACGTCGGCACGGCGGCGCTGGAGAACCCCGAATGGACCGCGCGGGCCATCGCGGAGCACGGTGACCGGGTCGCGGTCGGCCTCGACGTGCGCGGCACGACCCTGGCCGCCCGCGGCTGGACGCAGGAGGGCGGCGACCTCTGGGAGACCCTCGCGCGCCTCGACGCCGAGGGGTGCGCCCGCTACGTCATCACCGACGTCGCCAAGGACGGGATGCTCCAGGGCCCGAACCTCGACCTGCTGCGGGACGTGTGTGCCCGCACCGACCGTCCCGTCATCGCCTCCGGTGGGGTGTCCACCATCGAGGACATCGTGGCCATCCGTGGTCTCGTGGGTGACGGGGTCGAGGGCGCGATCATCGGCTCGGCCCTGTACCGCGGGGCCTTCACGCTGCCCCAGGCGCTCGACGTCGCCGGCCGGGCATGACCAACCCGCGCGAGCACGAGCACCACCCCCTGCACGCACCCGCGGGCGAGGCCACCGACTCCGCGGACCTGCCGTGGGCCGCTCGTGAGCTCTCGCCGAGCGGGTTCGACACCGACACCGGCGCGGCCGATCCGGCGCTGCTCGCCGCACTGGCCGCCCCCGGCGACGACGTCGCCCTCATGGCGGCCGTCGAGGCGGGTCGCTTCCTCGTGCCGATCGTCGCCGAACCCACCGAGGTCGACACCTCGGGGGAGCACGCCGTCGACAGCCAGGTCGACCTCGCGGCCGTGACGCTCGTCGCCCCCGACGGCATGCGTGCCCTGCCGGTTTTCTCCGGCATCGAGGCCGTCGCCGCCTGGGACCCCGAGGCCCGTCCGGTGCCGGTGACCCCTGCGCGGGCCGGCCAGGCGGCCGTGTCCGAGGGGTGCGAGGTCATCGTCGTCGACGTCGCAGGCCCGGCCACCCGGGTCCTGCGCCCCTCGATGGTGTGGGCACTGGCCCAACAGCGTCGGTGGGTGCCGGCGCACACCGACCCGTTCGTCGCCGCCAGCGTCACCGCCGCGCTGCGCGACGAACCCGACGTCACGGCATCCGAGATCGAGGAGGGCAACCCGCGAGGCGAGGGGGTGCTCGGTGTCGTGCTCGACCTTCGCCCCGGTCTGGGCCCCGAGGCCGTGCGGGCCGTGGCGACCCGCGTCGGCGAGAAGCTCGCGACCGACGGTGAGCTGAGGGCGCGCATCGACGGGCTGGCCTTCCGCATCCGCTGACCACGAGCCGATTTCGGCGGATGCCGGGTCGCTGGTAGTGTTGACCGCTGACCGACCTCCCTTACGGGGGGTGTGCAAGAGAAGCCCAGCTTCCACCCGCGTCAACCATCAGGTTGCCGGGTCCAACAGGTCTGCGACGCACTGTGGTCGCGCCGAACCCGCGAGGGTGTGGCGACGGCATCGGCTGTGTGGCGGATCGGTTCGGAATCGGAAGATCCAGGCTCCTCGTGCACGTGTCGCGAGGAGCCTTTCTCGTGCCCACCGGCATCAGCGCAACGATCGTGATCGAAGGAGAAGCACATCAGCGAGCCACGCATCAACGACCGCATCCGGGTTCCCGAGGTGCGGTTGGTCGGCCCGAACGGCGAGCAGGTCGGCATCGTGCGCGTCGAGGACGCTCTGCGCCTCGCCGCGGAGGCAGACCTTGACCTCGTCGAGGTGGCACCGATGGCCAAGCCGCCGGTTGCCAAGCTCATGGACTTCGGCAAGTTCAAGTACGAAGCCGCCATGAAGGCACGCGAAGCGCGCAAGAACCAGGTCAACACGGTCATCAAGGAGATCAAGCTCCGCCCGAAGATCGACCCGCACGACTACGGCACCAAGAAGGGCCACGTCGAGCGGTTCCTCAAGGGTGGCGACAAGGTCAAGGTGACGATCATGTTCCGCGGTCGGGAGCAGTCCCGTCCCGAACTGGGCTACCGCCTGCTCCAGCGACTGGCGCAGGACATCGCCGAGCTCGGCATCGTGGAGTCCTCGCCCAAGCAGGACGGCCGCAACATGGTCATGGTCATCGCGCCGACGAAGAAGAAGGCGCAGGCCATGGCCGAGCAGCGTCGCCGTCGTGACGAGGGCAGCGCAGCAGCCAGTGCACCCGAGCAGAGCATCGAGGCCGAGGTCCGCGAGGCCGAGGCGTTCGTGGCTCCCGCCCCGGTCGTCGAGGCCGCCCCCGTCGTCGAGGCCGCCCCGGTGGCCGAGGCCCCCGTTGCCGAAGCCCCTGTCGCCGAAGCCGCACCGGCCCCGGCAGCCGAGGTCGAGGCACCCGCCGCTGCACCGGCACCCACGCCGGCTGCCGCCAAGCCGACCGCGACCCCCAAGCCGCAGGCCGCAGCACCGAAGCCGAAGGCCGCCCCGAAGCCGCGGGCGACCCCGAAGCCCAAGGCCTGACCGGCCCCGAAGACTGCACCACCGAAGCACCAGCACCACAGACACGCTGGAACGACCAACGCAAGGAGATCGGCACCATGCCGAAGAACAAGACGCACAGCGGCGCCAAGAAGCGCTTCCGGGTCACCGGCAGCGGCAAGGTCATGCGCGAGCAGGCCGGTCACGTCCACAAGTTCCACGAGAAGACCCCGCAGAAGGCTCGCGCCCTCAGCAAGGACGTTCTCGTGTCCAAGGGCGACCTCAAGAAGGTCAAGAAGCTCCTCGGCCGCTGACGCCGTCCACCCCCAGATTTTCGTAGAGAAGCAAGGAGTACTCACGTGGCACGCGTGAAGCGGGCGGTCAACGCCCAGAAGAAGCGCCGGGTTGTCCTCGAGCGGGCCAGCGGTTACCGCGGGCAGCGCTCGCGCCTGTACCGCAAGGCCAAGGAGCAGGTCCAGCACAGCCTGGGCTACAGCTACCGCGACCGTCGCGCCCGCAAGGGTGACTTCCGTCGCCTGTGGATCCAGCGGATCAACGCTGCGGCCCGCGCGAACGGCATGACCTACAACCGGTTCATCCAGGGCCTGAAGGCCGCTGAGGTCGAGGTCGACCGTCGCATGCTGGCCGAGCTGGCCGTCAACGACGCCGCCGCGTTCACCGCGCTCGTCGAGATCTCCAAGGCCAACCAGCCGGCTCGTGAGCCCGCCAAGGCTGACGCCTGAGCGTCCTGCCGATGCTGACCAATCCCCGCGCCGAGCGGGTCCGGTCGGTTCGAGCGCTGTCGAAGCGGTCGGTGCGTGAGCGCACCGGCCGCTTCGCCGTCGAAGGGCCCCAGGGGGTCCGGGAGGCGGTGAGGTATGCCGCCGCCAGGGTTCGTGACGTCTACGTCACCGCAGAGGCCCTCGAGCGCTATGCCCTCGACATCGTCGAGCCAGCCCGAGCCGCCAACCTCTGGGTGCACGAGGTGAGCGCCGAGGTCCTCGCGGCGATGGCCGAGACCGACGCCCCCCAAGGGGTCCTCGCCGTGGTCGACGTCGTGGACAGTGACGAAGGGGCGGATGCCGTGGGGCCTGCTGACGCTCTCGCGGCGGTCCTCGACGCCCACCCACGCCTGCTCGTGCTGCTGACGAACGTGCGTGACCCCGGCAACGCCGGCACCGTCATCCGCGGTGCCGATGCGGCGGGCGCCGACGCCGTGCTCGTCTCCAGTGCGTCGGTCGACATCCACTCCTCGAAGGTCGTGCGCTCCACGGCCGGTTCGTTGTTCCACCTGCCCGTGGTGACGGGTCTCGACGTCGAGGCGACGCTGGAGACGTTGCGTGCTCACGGCATCCGCACCCTGGCCGCAGACGGGGCGGGCGCCACGCTCCTTCCGGATGCCGACCTCACGGCGCCGCACTGCTGGGTGATGGGCAACGAGGCCTGGGGGTTGCCCGACGAGGTTCGCGACGCCTGCGACGAGGTCGTCCGGGTGCCGATCCACGGCCGCGCCGAATCGCTCAACCTCGCCATGGCGGCGACGGTCTGCCTGTACGCGTCGGCGGGTCAGCGACCGCGGCGCGAGGGTGTCACCACCGCGGGGTAACGTGCCCCGCATGGCGCACCCCTTCCGGGTCCCCGATGACCTCGTCGTCAACGGTCTCGAGTTCCTGCCCGACGGCCTCGTCGCGGCGGTCGGGCCCGAGCGCACGGTGCGTTTCATGAACTCCTGCGCCGAGCGCATCACCGGCGTGCGCGTCGAGGACGCCATCGGCGGTGACGTCCGGGAGGTCCTGCCGCTCCAGGACCACGCGGGAGCCTCGTGGTGGGAGCTCACCGACCCGTGGAACGGTCTGGCCAGCCGCAAGGGACACCGCGAGCGCCTGCTGGTCCTGCCCTCGGGGCGCGAGGTCCTCGTCACCGCGAAGTACGTGCGTCCGGCGCCGGGGGAGCCCGTGGAGGCGGTGGTGCTGGGGCTTCGGGACGCGGAGTCGCGGCGTCGCGCCGAGAACGAGACGGCGGCCCTGCTCACCACGGTGGCGCACGAGCTGCGTTCGCCGCTCACCGGCGTCAAGGGTTTCTCCGCGACGTTGCTGCGCAACTGGGACCGGCTGACCGATGACCAGAAGCGCCTCATGCTCGAGACCATCGAGGCCGACGCCGACCGCGTCACCCGCCTGATCACCGAACTGCTCGACGTCTCCCGGATCAACACGCGGCACCTGACCGTGCACCCGCAGCCCCTGGACGTCGCCGCCGTGCTTCGGGCGCACGCCCAGCGTCGCATCGCGTCGGGTGCGGATGCCCCCGCGGATGCCGACGCCGAGCGCTTCGTCGTCGACGTGCCGGACGACCTTGGTCCGGTGTGGGCCGATCCGGACCGTTTCGAGCAGATCGTCGCCAACCTCGTCGAGAACGCCGTCATCCACGGTCGGGGCACGGTTCGCCTGGCCGCACGGGCCGGTGAGCTCGACGGCGCGCCAGCGGTCGACGTCCTCGTGGCCGATGACGGCGACGGCATCGACCCGCAGCACCGTGAGCTGGCGTTCTCCCGGTTCTGGCAGGACGGCGCGAAGCAGGGCACCGGGCTCGGGCTCTACCTCGTGCGGGGCCTGGTCGAGGCCCATGGCGGGGTGATCGTCGCCGAGCAGGCACCAGGGGGCGGGGCTCAGCTGCGCGCGACCTTCCCCGACCGCGACATCTGAACCGAGCACGACAGCCGACCCGGGCGGGTCAGCGCACGTCGTACAGCGTCTGACCGGCCACGCTGTCGAGCGGCACGCCGAGCTCAGCCAACCAGGTCGGTGTCTTCTTGGCGTCCGGCCACACGATCCAGCCGACGTCATAGCGGGTCAGCAGTTCCTCGCGCAGTTCTGGAGACGTCTTGGCACTGAGGATCGCCGCCTCGTCATCGACACGCCGGGGGGTGTCCGTGACTCCTGGGCTGGGCCACTGGGGCGCCACCGAGAACAGTCCGGAGGCCGGTAGCTGCCGCGCGACTCGCGGGTCCCTCGCCACGACGACCGAACCGGACGGGATCGAGGCCCACAGATCGGTGACGACCGGATACGGCGAGATGAGGTGGGTGCCGTCATCGGGGTTGCGACGGGCCGCGTCGTCGACGGTGATGCGGCTCCACGCGTTGGACTGGGTCATGCTGCCCACAGCCACGGCGACGACCCAGGCCAGCACGACGACAATGCGCGCGGCCGACGCGCCGCGGGGTCGAGCGGTGCCTGTCGAGCCGGCATCCGCGGGTTGCAGTGCCTCGGCCGCGGCCACGCCGAGGGCCACCGCCGCGGCCGTTGACGCGAGGGGAATCACCCTGCCCAGGGACTCGACGTGGAGCACGCCTCCGGCGGCCCAGATGCCGACGCCTGCGAGCACCGACCAACCAAGAGGGTCGGTGCGCTGTCGACCGAGCCGAAGGACGATGGCCGGGATCGTGAGGAGGAGGAGCCCGAACTTCGCCATCACGTCGTCGTAGAAGAACACGTGGAACCCGTCGAACCCGCGAGGGTTGTCGAGAAGATCCCCCAGGGACATCCACGGCCAGAGGGCGGCCAGGCCGACCGAGATCAAGGACGGCACTGCGCCCGAGAGCCACCGCTGTCGTGGCCAGCGCAGGAGCACCGTGATGGCGCAGGCCGTGGCAGCGCTGAGGAACGTGAACGGGTGGAACAACAGCAGCACACCGGGAACGACGAGCAGCGTCGCGATCAACCCCCGAGTCATCCGGGTGCTGGTCCAGACGGCGGCCCACAGGTAGAACCAGAACGCGGTCGCGAGGACGCTGGGCCACGAGGACCCGACGACGAGGGTGTTGAGGCTGAGGAATCCGCTCCAGAAGAACGCTCTGGTCCCCCAGACCGTCAGGAGTGCCGCCAGCACGGCAACGGGGGCCCACGGAGCGGGACTCACGGCGCGCACGAGGCGGTGCAGCGAGTGGACCAGGACCAGGGGGGACACCACGGCGAAGACGGCCAGCACCTGGAAAGGAGTGACGGAGAACAGCCGCACCCCCAGCGCGCCGACGGCTGTCCACGGCGAGAAGTACGGGAAGGGCACGTCCTCGCCGACGAGCGGCTCCACCGGTGACCAGAAGTCGCGGGACATCTCGTGGATGGCACCGAGGTGGATCCATGAGTCGCTCACCCAGTCACCGTGCGCCGTGGACACCGCGGCTGCGAGAACCACCAGCGAGGACAGGATCCAGTAGGCAACGGTCTCGCCGGCCATCCGGTCCTTCTGCACGCGGCGATGCTATCGGGCGGTCCTCCTCGTCCCGGACGGGACCCAACCCTCGGCGCCGGCGCGCTGTCA
>NZ_DAORSO010000029.1:20952-25435 GCF_035443565.1 Ornithinibacter sp.
GGGCGGTCCTCCTCGTCCCGGACGGGACCCAACCCTCGGCGCCGGCGCGCTGTCAGTGCCTCCGAGTCGTCAGTCTGGCCATTCGGTGACACAGTGTCCCGGTGCCCGCCGTGTCCTTCGCCCCGTACCGGCGGGCGCTTCGGAGCAAGCCGCTGCGAACCGCACTCGTCCTGGGCACCCTCGTGCGGATGCCGGTGTTCGCGAGCACCGTCCTGCTGACCATCCACGTCGTGTCGTCCCTGGATCGCAGCTACACCGCGGCGGGCGTGCTTGCCGCCGCGGCAACGGTCGCCATCGCCGTCAGCGGGCCCTGGCGCGGGCGCTTGCTCGACAGGTACGGCCTGCGGCGCGTGGTCCTGCCCTCGATCCTCGTCGCACTCGTGTGCTGGAGCATCGCCCCCTTCGTCGACTACCTGCTGCTGCTGGGCCTCGCGGTGCTGGCCGGCCTGTTCGTCATCCCGACGTTCTCCATCACCCGACAGGCCGTCATCGCAGCCGTCGGGGAGGAGGAGCGCCGGACGGCGATCTCGTTGGATGCCGTGGCGGTCGAGCTGTCGTTCATCGTCGCCCCGGCGGTCGCCGTCTGGGCGGCGACGGTGTGGGACACCTCGTGGGTGCTGTTCTGGATCCAGATGCTCGGCGTGGGTGCGGGCATCCTCATGTACGTCGTCGACCCACCGTTGCGCGGTGAGGGTGAGGCGGTGGTCGGCACCGCCCGCGCCAGCAGCCGGACGTGGTTCCGGCTGCCGTTCCTCGCGGTGTGCCTGGCTGCCACAGCGACCACCGTCGTGCTGGCGGGCTCGGACATCTCGATCATCGCCGTCATGCGCGACATCGCCGCGGAGGGGCAGATCGGTCTCGTGCTCGCGGTGTGGGGGCTGGGGTCACTCATCGGTGGCTTGCTCTACGGGGCGCTGCACCGGCCCATCTCGGCGTTCTGGCTGCTCGCCGGCTTGGCGGCCGCCACCTTCCCCATGGCACTGGCCTCCTCGACCGTCCAGCTGGCCGCGTCCGGCTTCGTCGCCGGCCTGCTGTGTGCGCCGACGATCACGGCGACCATCGACCAGGCCAGCCGGATCGTGCCCGCGCAGGTGCGCGGCGAGGCCATGGGCTGGCACGGCTCGTTCATGACCACCGGTGGGGCCATCGGGGCACCCTTGGCTGGCTTGGCCATCGACCGGGGCGGGCCCGGGGCCGGCTTCGTCGTGGTGGCCGCCGTGGGCGTCGTGGTGGCCGCGCTGGGTCTCACGGCGGTATCCGTGCGGCGAGCCACGGCATCCGCAACCTAGACTCGGGGCCGCCCGAAGACCACCCCAACCTGCCCTGAAGTGGACCCCATGTCTGGACCGAACACCAGCTACGACCCCGTCGAGGTCGCCGCGCTGGATCCGCACGCCATCGAGGAGGCCGTCACCGAGGCCCTCGCTGCGGCTGCGGCCGCGACCTCGCTCGACGAGCTCAAGGCCGCCCGCACCGCGCACCAGGGGGACAAGAGCCCCCTGGCCCTGGCCAATCGAGAGATCGGAGCCCTGCCGCCGAGCGCCAAGGCCGAGGCCGGCAAGCGCGTCGGGCAGGCTCGCGGGCGCGTGGCGCAGGCGTTCACGGCCCGTCAGGGTGAGCTCGAGATCGAGCGTGACGAGCGGATCCTCACCGACGAGGCGGTTGACGTGACGCTGCCCTCGGGTCGCCGCCCGCTGGGTCGCCGGCACCCGATCGAGCTGATGAGCCAGCGCATCGCCGACCTGTTCGTCGGCATGGGCTGGGAGATCGCCGAGGGCCCCGAGATCGAGGCCGAGTGGTTCAACTTCGACGCCCTGAACTTCGATGCCGACCACCCGGCGCGCCAGATGCAGGACACCTTCTACGTCGACCCGCCCGAGGGTGGGCTCGTGCTGCGCACCCACACCTCGCCGGTGCAGGCCCGCACCCTGCTCGAGCGTGGCGTGCCGGTCTACGTCGCGGCGATCGGTCGGGTGTTCCGCACCGACGAGCTCGACGCCACGCACATGCCGGCCTTCCACCAGGTGGAGGGACTGGCCGTCGACGAGGGCATCACGATGGCCCACCTCAAGGGCACCCTCGACCGCCTCGCCACCGAGCTGTTCGGTGAGGGCATCACGACACGACTGCGCCCGAGCTACTTCCCCTTCACCGAGCCGAGCGCCGAGATGGACCTGCGCTGCTTCGTCTGCCGTGGCGAGGACCCGGCCTGCCGCACGTGCAAGGGCACCGGCTGGATCGAGTGGGGTGGCTGCGGGATGGTCAACCGCAACGTGCTGACGGCCTGCGGGGTCGACCCCGACCGCTACACGGGGTTCGCGTTCGGCATGGGGATCGACCGCGCCCTGATGTTCCGCACCGGGGTCAGCGACATGCGGGACATGATCGAAGGTGACGTGCGCTTCGACGCACAGTTCGGGATGGAGATCTGATGCGCGTTCCCATCGACTGGCTGCGCGAGTACGCCGCGGTTCCCCACGACGCCACGGGTGAGCAGATCGCCGCCGACCTCGTGCGCGTGGGTCTCGAGGAGGAGGGCCTGCACACCGGTGGTGTCACCGGCCCCCTCGTCGTCGGCCGGGTGCTGACCAAGACCCCCGAGCCGCAGAAGAACGGCAAGACGATCAACTGGTGCACCGTCGACGTCGGTGACGCCAACGGCACCGGAGAGCCCCAGGGTGTCGTGTGCGGTGCGCACAACTTCGATGCCGGGGACCTCGTCGTCGTCATCCTGCCCGGCGGCGTGCTCACCACCCCGATGGGGCCGCTCACCGTCAGCGCGCGCAAGACCTACGGCCACGTCTCGGCCGGGATGATCTGCTCCGAGCGCGAGCTGGGGATCGGGGACGACCACGACGGCATCCTCGTCCTGACGAAGAGGTTCGCCGGCGACGAGGCCACCCTGGCCACGCTCACCCCCGGCACGGACGCGCTCCCGCTGCTCGGGCTCGACCGCGAGACCGTCGAGGTCAACGTCACCCCCGACCGCGGCTACTGCTTCTCGGTGCGCGGCATCGCCCGCGAGTACGGGCACGCCACCCGGGCCGCCTTCACCGACCCGGTCACCGCTCTGGATGCCGCGGCCCCCGCCGCGACCGAGGGCGGCTTCCCCGTCGTGCTCGACGACCAGGCCCCGATCCGGGGCCGGGCCGGTTGCGACCGCTACGTCGCCCGCATCGTGCGGAACATCGACGTCTCCGCGCCCGCGCCGCGCTGGATGGCGACCCGGCTCACCGAGGCCGGCATGCGCCCCATCTCGTTGCCCGTCGACGTGACGAACTACGTCATGCTCGGGCTCGGGCAGCCGCTGCACGCCTTCGACCTCGACACCCTCCAGGCGCCCATCGTGGTGCGGCGGGCCCGGGCCGGCGAACGGCTCACCACGCTCGACGACGCCGAGCGCAGCCTGGGTGAGGGCGACCTGCTGATCACCGACCACGACGGCGAGCGCGCGATCGCAATCGCCGGCGTGATGGGTGGGGCGGAGACCGAGGTCGGTGCGACCACCCGGAACGTGCTCATCGAGGCGGCCCACTTCGACGCGGTGAGCATCGCCCGCACCGCTCGGGCCCACAAGCTGCCCAGCGAGGCCTCGCGCCGGTTCGAGCGAGGCGTCGACCCGGCGCTCGCCGCCGCCGCAGCCCAGCTCGCCGTGGATCTCCTCGTCGAGCACGGCGGGGGAGTGGCCGACCCCGAGGTCACCGACGTCGGCAGCCCGGCGGCACCGGACCCCGTGACGATGCACGTCGACTTCCCGTCCAAGATCGTCGGGATCGTCTACCTCGAGAGCGAGGTCGTGTCGATCCTGTCGTCCATCGGCTGTTCGGTGACTCGAGAGGGTCACCTGCTGACGGTCATCCCGCCGACGTGGCGCCCTGACCTCACGACCGCCGAGGACCTCGTCGAGGAGGTCGCCCGCATCGCCGGGTACGACGGCATCCCGTCGATCGTGCCGACACCGCCCGGAGGCGCGGGGCTCACCCACGCCCAGCGCACCCGGCGCCTCGTCGCCGACGTCCTCGCCGGACAGGGCCTGTCCGAGGTGTGGAGCGCCCCGTTCGTCGGTGCCGACCGCTTCGCCGACCTGGGGCTCGACGTCGAGGCCGAGGTGGCTCGCACGGTGCGCCTGGCCAACCCGTTGTCCGAGGAGGCGCCGCTCATGCGCACCCGCCTGCTCGCGACGCTCGTCGACGCCCTGCGGCGCAACGTCGCCCGCGGCAGCCGCGACGTCGGCCTGTTCGAGCTGGGGCTCGTCGTCGCGCTCGACGGGCCGCAGGCGGCGGCGCCCACCGAGGACGTCGGCATCCACCCCTCCGCCGAGACCCTGGCGGCGATCCGGGATGCCGTGCCGCCGCAGCCGCGCCACGTCGCCTTCCTGCTCGCCGGCGAGCGCGAGCGCGCCGGCTGGTGGGGGCCGGGCCGTCCGGCCGACGTCACCGACGTCGTCGACCTCGCGCGCACCCTCGGTGAGGCCCTCGGGGTG
>NZ_DAORSO010000030.1:0-3740 GCF_035443565.1 Ornithinibacter sp.
CGACCTCCGTCGGGGAGGCCGAGGAGGTCGCGCGCTCGATCGTCGGTACCGGCGGGCAGGTGGCGATGTTCGTCAGCGAGTCGCGGCTGCCCGACGGTGACGTCGTCGAGGCGTTCGCCCGCTGGCGCACGGTCGTGCCGACCGCCCGCCGTCTCGTGACCGTCCACTGGTCGCACTTCCTCGAGGACTCCTCGGCCCTGCGGCCGGGGCTCGCAGCGGGCAAGTACGACGCGTCACTGCTCTTGCCGCGCGGCGTGCGTGACGAGGAGTTCCACACCGCGGTGTGTGAGCTGCTCTCGGACTGGGGATCCACCGTCGCGACACCCGAGGTCGAGACCGTGCGGATCATCTCCGCGGGCCGCGATGCGCTGGCCGAGGGCATCCGCGACTTCCTGGACCGCATGGGCATGCCGAACCGCACCTACTCCCCCGACTCCGACGAGGGTCGAGCCGTGATCAGCCGGATCGGCTCCGAGGTGAGCCTGCCGCTCGTGGAGTCGATCAACCACGACGTCTTCGCACCGACGAGCGTCCGGGACGTCGCCGTGCGGGTGTTCGGCACCCCGAAGGGCATCGAGCTGGATGCCGTCGTCGACCTCGCGATCGTCGGCGCCGGGCCCGCGGGCCTCGCGGCCGCGGTGTACGGCTCCGCGCCCGCAACCAGGCCATCCGGTTCGGCACCCAGTTCTTCACCGGCTGGTCCGTCACCTCGCTGGAACCCGGTCGCGACGGTCAGCCGCACGTCGTGCGCACCGACGGTGGTGACGTCCGCGCGCGGGCGGTGGTCATCGCCACCGGTGTGGCCTACCGAAAGCTGGGCGTGCCGGCGGTCGAGGACTTCGTCGGCCTCGGGGTCTTCTACGGCAGCGCGATGTCGGCGGCCCGGGAGATGGAGGGCACCGACGTCGTCGTCGTGGGTGGGGGGAACTCCGCCGGACAGGCGGCCATCCACCTCGCCCGGTTCGCGCGGTCGGTGACGATCCTCGTGCGCCGCGACGGCCTGGAGGCGACGATGTCGCAGTACCTCGTCTCCGAGATCGGCCACAGCCCGCGGTTGCGGGTCCGCCCGTGCTCTGAGGTGGTCGATGCCGCCGGCGACGGCCGTCTGGAGCGCATCACCGTTCGCGACACCCGCAGCGGTGAACAGGAGGTGCTCGGCTGCCGTGGCCTGGTGCTGCTGCTCGGGGCCGAGCCGCACTGCGAGTGGCTCCCCGCTGAGGTCGCGACGGACGGCAGGGGGTTCGTGCTCACCGGACGCGACGTCCCGACCGACCGGTGGACCGACGGCATCCCCCCTGCGAGCCTCGCGACGACGGTGCCCGGGGTGTTCGCCGTCGGTGACATCCGGGCCACGTCGATGAAGCGGGTGGCGGCCGCCAGCGGCGAGGGCGCCTCCGTCGTGCCACTGGTGCACGCCTGGCTCGACCCCGACCAGGGCTGAACCCCTCAAGGTTCGGCGGCCGGAACACCGGTTTGTCGAAAACTCTCCCGTTGCAGGCGTCCCTGAACGTACTGTGAGCGCACCCCCTCTCGGGGTCTGAACTGTCACCAAGCGAAAGGAGGTCGCGTGAACATCTTTGACAGCGCCAAGGAGAAGCTCGCGGAACTGACCGAGACTCACGGCGACCAGGTCGAGAGCATCAGCGACCAGGCCATCGAGAAGGCAGGCGACGCAGCCGACCAGGCAACTGGCGGCCAGTTCGCCGAGCACGTCGACACCGCGCAGTCCGCGGCAGACGGCGCCATCGGCACCTGATCTCCCCCTGACGCGACCCGGGACCCTCGACCGAACGGTCGGGGGTCTCGGCCGTTCGGTCAGGGTTTGCCGGCCGCGAGGCGAACTGCCAGCGCAGCGTTGGTCGCGTGCCTACGCTCGGGGGAACCCGCTTCGTCTCCCAGGAAGAGAGCCGTCCATGGCGCACAACACCTCGGGACTGCCCCCGCTCGACATCGAGCCGTTCGACCCCGCCCCGCTGTATGCCGCAGCCAACTCACCCGAGCGCCGGGTGGACCCCGCTCGGGAACGCGCGCGCTCGGTGCGAGCCCTGGGGCTGGTCCTCGCCCTTGCTGCCGTGGGCGTCGTCGCCGCGGTTCTCGCGCTCGGGTAGGCCGCTCAGGTCGCGCAGGGTGCGGTGGCTGTCGGTGACGTCACGGGCTTGCCGAGCGACGGCATCCCCAGGGAGACGGCCGGCTTGCCGGGTACCGGCGCATCCTGCAGCGAGGCCCACGCGTCCCCACCCTTGGTGCGACGAACCGAGTAGGCACCGCCCTGGACCCCGCTGTCGGCCACGAGGTGGTGCGGCGCCCCGTAGGTGACCCCCACGGTCACGACGTCTCCCGGGCGAGGACGCTCACCGCCGTCGGGCACGGCGAAGTGCACGAGGCGGTTGTCGCGGGCCCGGCCGGACAGGCGCGCGGTCTCGCCGTCCTTGCGGCCTTCGCCGGGTGCGACGAGCACCTCGACATCACGGCCCTCGAGGGTGCGGTTCTCGGCCCACGAGACACGTTCCTGCAGCTCGATGAGCCGGTCGAAGCGCTCCTGGACCACGGCCTTGGGCACCTGGTTCGGCATCGTCGCCGCGGGCGTACCGGGGCGGATGGAGTACTGGAAGGTGAAGGCGCTGGAGAAGCGGGACGCCTCGACGACGCGCAGCGTCTCGGCGAAGTCGGCCTCGGTCTCACCGGGGAAGCCCACGATGATGTCGGTGGTGATCGCGGCATCCGGGATCGCGGTGCGGACCTTGTCGATGATGCCGAGGAACTTCTCGCTGCGGTACGAGCGACGCATCGCCTTGAGCACCGTGTCGGACCCGGACTGCAACGGCATGTGCAGGCTCGGCATGACGTTGGGCGTCGCGGCCATGGCCTCGATGACGTCGTCGGTGAACGCGGCCGGGTGGGGGCTGGTGAAGCGCACCCGCTCCAGTCCCTCGATCTCGCCACAGGCGCGCAGCAGCTTGCCGAAGGCGAACCGGTCGCCGAACTCGACCCCGTAGGTGTTGACGTTCTGCCCGAGCAGGGTGATCTCGATGACGCCCTGCGCGACGAGAGCCTCGATCTCGGCGAGGATCTCGCCCGGACGGCGGTCGGCCTCCTTGCCGCGAAGGCTGGGGACGATGCAGAAGGTGCAGGTGTTGTTGCACCCGACGCTGATCGACACCCAGCCGGCGAAGGCGGAGTCGCGGCGGGTCGGCAGCGTCGAGGGGAAGGTCTCGAGCGACTCGAGGATCTCGACCTCGGCGCGCTTGTTGTGCCGCGCCCGGTCGAGCAGTGCGGGGAGGCTGCCGATGTTGTGGGTGCCGAAGACGACGTCCACCCAGGGAGCGCGCTTGACGATGCTCTCGCGGTCCTTCTGGGCCATGCAGCCACCGACGGCGATCTGCAGGTCGGGGTTCGCGGTCTTGGCCGGGCGCAGCTGGCCGAGGTTGCCGTAGAGCTTGTTGTCGGCGTTCTCGCGCACGGCGCAGGTGTTGAACACGACGACGTCCGCGGTCTCCGGACGCTCGGCAGCGGGCACGCTCGCGAGGTCGACGTAGCCGGCGGTCTCGAGCAGGCCGGCGAGGCGCTCGGAGTCGTGGACGTTCATCTGGCACCCGTGGGTGCGCACGTCATAGGTCTTGGGTGTCATGGCGGGTCAAGGGTATGCCGGGTGCCCGCCACCGCGGCAATCGCGCGCGAGGTATAGTTGCAGAGTTCTGCAACTCTGCAAGAGAGCGCGATGACATGCCGGTTCCGCTGTA
>NZ_DAORSO010000030.1:3840-25234 GCF_035443565.1 Ornithinibacter sp.
TTGCAGAGTTCTGCAACTCTGCAAGAGAGCGCGATGACATGCCGGTTCCGCTGTACCAGGCCAAGGCCGAGTTCTTCCGAACGCTCGGCCACCCGGCCCGCATCCGCGTCCTCGAGCTGCTGGCCGAGCGCGACCGGGCCGTCCACGAGCTGCTCGCCGCGATCAACGTCGAGGCCCCGAGCCTGTCCCACCAGCTCGCCGTCCTGCGCCTGGGCGGCCTGGTCACCCAGCGCCGCGAGGGTGGGCAGGTGATCTACAGCCTCGCCCTGCCCGCCGTGCGCGACCTGCTCGCGAGCGCCCGCGAGATCCTCCAGACCAAGACGGCCGACCAGGGGGGGCTCGTCGACGACATCACGCCAGAGCCCCGGGCATGAGCACGGACACGGCCCGCCGGGCCGTCATGGAGCGGCTGGATGCCGTCCGCCCCCGCAGCCGCGACCTGCGCGCCATGGTGGCGACCCCTCGTCAGGACGTCCTCGCCGGGGTGACCGTGGGTGTCGTGGCCCTGCCCCTGGCCCTGGCCTTCGGCATCGCCTCGGGGCTCGGCGCCACCGCCGGCCTGGTGACGGCGGTCGTCGCCGGCGTCGTGGCGGCGCTGTTCGGCGGTAGTCACGTGCAGGTCTCCGGGCCCACCGGAGCGATGACCGTCGTCCTCGTGCCGATCGTGGCGACCCACGGAGCCGAGGGCGTGCTCGTCGTTGGCCTCATGGCGGGCGTGATCCTCGTGGTGATGGGCCTGGCCGGTGCAGGGAGGTACGTGCGGTTCATCCCGCTGCCCGTCATCGAGGGGTTCACCCTGGGCATCGCGGCCCTCATCGCCCTCCAGCAGGTGCCCTCCGCGCTCGGCCTGTCCGCGCGCCACGAGCACGTCGTCGTGTCGGCGGTGGCCGCCGTCCTCGAGTGGTTCGGGAGCCCCGACCTCGCACCGGTGGCCATCAGCGTCGGGGTCGCCGCGGCGATCCTCGTGCTCTCCCGCCTGCGGCCGGCCGTACCCGTGGCGCTGCTCGGGGTGGTGGTCGCGACGGTCGCCGTCCGCCTGGCCGACGTGCCGGTCGAGACGATCGGCGCCCTGCCCGAGCGGCTGTTCAGCCTGAGCGTGCCGTCGGTGTCCTGGGGTGACCTTCGGGTGCTCGCCGTGCCGGCCGTCGCCGTCGCCGCCCTGGCCGCGCTCGAGAGCCTGCTCTCGGCAACCGTCGCCGACGCGATGAGCGTGTCCTCGCGCCACGACCCCGACCGCGAGCTCTTCGGCCAGGGGCTGGCAAACCTCGCCTCACCGCTGCTCGGCGGCATCCCGGCCACCGCGGCGATCGCCCGGACCGCCGTCAACGTGCGCTCCGGGGCGCGCTCCCGACTGGCGGCGGTGGTGCACTCGCTCGTGCTGCTCGTCGTCGTGCTCGCCCTCAACGACGTCGTCGCCTGGATCCCGCTGGCCGCCCTGGCGGGGGTGCTCATCGCCACGGCCGTGCGGATGATCGAGGTGTCGAGCCTGCGCGCCCTGGCCCGGGCCTCACGCGGTGACGCCGCCGTGCTGGGGCTGACCTTCCTGGCCACCGTCGTGCTCGACCTCGCGACGGCCGTCGTGCTGGGCATCGTCACCGCCGGCGGGCTGGCCCTGCGCCAGCTCGCCCGGACGACGGCGCTGTACGAGGAGTCCCTCCCCCAGAAGTACCTCGACGAGGAGGAGCACGGCGCGCAGGAGACCGCCCTGCTGCGCGAACGGGTCGTCGCCTACCGGCTCGAGGGCCCGCTGTTCTTCGGCGGGGCCCACACGGCCCTGCTCGAACTCACCGAGGTGAGCGACGTCAAGGTCGTCATCCTGCGGATGTCCCACGTCAGCACGCTCGACGCCACCGGGGCAGCCGTGCTCGCCGACACCATCCGCTCGCTGGAGGCACGAGGGGTCACGGTCCTGCTGTCGGGGATGCCGCAACGGTTCGTCCCACGGTTGGCCGCGACCGGCATCCACCAACACCTCGTGACGCTGAAGCACGTCTTCGACAGCACGCCCGAGGCCATCGCGCACGCCCGCCGGCACGTGGCCCGCGACCACCACCACGAGGAGGGCGTCAGGCCAGGCGGGTGATCGCCACCACGACACCCAGGGATGCCGTGGCCCGCCCCGAGTAGATACCCTTGAACGGGGGGACGTCCTCGTAGTCGCGGCCGCGCGCCACGACGACGTGGTCGACCCCGACCTCGGTGCCGTTCGTCGGATCAACGGGTGTCCAGCCACCGTCCCAGTACTCGACCCAGGCATGGCTCTCGCCCTTGCTCGTCTCACCGACGGCGGTGTCCCTGACCGGCACGAGGTACCCGGAGACGTACCGCGCGGGCAGGCCGAGGCTGCGCAGGGCGCCGACGGTGATGTGGGCGAAGTCCTGGCAGACACCGGAGCGCTCGGCCCAGGCGTCCTCGCCGCGGCTGTGCACGCTGGTGCTGCCCGGCACGTAGCTCATCTCGGCACGCACCAGGGACGCGAGCTCCTCGGCAGCCACCCGGGGGGTCTCGCGTCCGCGCACGGCATCCACCAACTCGGCGATGCCGTCACCGGGGCGGGTGCGCGCCGACAACATCAGCCACTCGTAGCTGCGGTCCTGCACGGCAGGGTCGCGCACAGCCGCCCAGTCGAGCGACGGGGTGTGCCGGGCGACGTCGGTGCGCTCGACGGTGGAGATGGCCTCGATCTCGAGCTGACCGTGGCTGGCCAGGCTCTCCATCGCCATGACGTGGGTGCCCCAGTGGTCGCGGTAGACGTGGCTCCACGTCATCGGGCGGATGCGAATGCGGTTCTCGAGGGTGGTCTGGCCGGCCTCGTTGACCGGGGTCATCCGCAGCTCGTTGTGGGCGGCACGAACCTGGCCGTCATAGGTCAGGGAGGTCGTGTGGACGATTCGCCAGCGGCGCATGTCAGACCACCCCGTCCCGGGTCCACGTCGTGACCTGTCCGGACTGGAAGTACCGGGACGCCACCGCCTGCGACGCCGCCATCACCGACCCCTGCACCCGCAGCATCTGGGCCGGGAGGTCGGCGATCACGTCGGACGTCGACCGGTACTCCAGCGACGTGCGGATGCGGCCCAGCTGACGCTGGGCCTCGTCGGAGATGCCGATGCGGTCCTCCTGGGGTGAGAGGGCGTCGAGCCGGCGCTCGGCCTCGGAGAGGGCGAAGAAGACCGACCGGGGGAACTCGCGGTCGAGCACGAGGAAGGCCGCTGCGCGGTCATCACTGAGCAGGCCGCGCTGGCTGCGCATGAAGGCCTGCTGCGCTCCACACGACGACAGCACCACCGACCACGGGGCGCCGCCTCGCGGCAGGCCGCCGGTGGCCACGAGACGCGCCGTCATGTCGGCCCGCTCGAGGCTGCGGCCGAGCACGAGGAAGTCCCAGGCCTCGTCGTGCGACATCGTCGAGTCGGCGATGCCGGACACGAGCGCCGCGCGTTCACGCACCCACGACAGGTGCCGCTCGGTCGTGACCGTCCGCCCGAAGCCGTTCCAGCGGTGCCACGTCGTGTTGATGCCCTCCCACAGCTCGGTCGACAACGTCTCGCGAGCTCGCCGGGCGTTCTCGCGGGCGGCGAAGAGGGCCCCGGTGATGGAGCTGGCATTGGACCGGTCGAAGACCAGGGCGGCACCCACGTCGGCGAACCCCGGGTCGCCCTCGAACGGCATCCCCATGATCACCGAGAGGACGGTCCTCGACGCCGTGACCTCGTCGGCCCCGGGGTCCTCGAGGAGTTGCAGGCGCAGCACGTCGACGATGCGCGCCGTGCCGTCGGCGCGCTCGGTGTAGCGCCCGATCCAGAAGAGCGACTCGGCGATCCGGCTCAGCACGACGACTCCTCGTGGCGGGTGTCAGCGTGGGCCACCGTGCGGTGACCTTGCTGCTGTTGCTGCTGCTGTTGGGCCTTCATGCTGTCCTCGTGGGATGCCGTGGGGGCACTCATGACGACGACCTCGCGGTTGTCCGGTGGCCGGCTGGAGGTGCTCGTCGCGGCCCGACGGTCCGAGAGCACCCAGGTGTCCTTGGACCCCCCGCCCTGGCTGGAGTTGACCACCAGCTCACCCTCGGGAAGGGCGACCCTGGTGAGGCCCCCCGGCAGCACCCGCACGCGCTCACCGTCGTTGACGGCGAACGGCCGCAGGTCGACGTGGCGCGGGGCGAGGCGGCCGTCGATGAACGTCGGCACGGTCGAGAGCTGCACGACGGGTTGGGCGATCCAGCCCCGCGGATCGGCGATCAGCTGGGCACGCAAGAGCTCGAGGGTCTCGGCATCGGCCTTGGGCCCGACTACCAGCCCCTTCCCGCCCGAGCCGTCGACCGGCTTGACGACCATGTCGTGCAGGTTCTCCAGGACGTGCTGGAGCGCCTTCGGCTCGTCGCAGCGGAACGTGTCGACGTTGCCGAGGATCGGGTCCTCGTCGAGGTAGAAGCGGATGAGGTCGGGCAGGTAGGAGTAGATGAGCTTGTCGTCGGCCACGCCGTTGCCGATGGCGTTGACGACCGTGACCCGCCCCGCCCGCATCGAGGAGACCAGCCCCGCGACGCCGAGGATGGAGTCGCCGCGAAAGTGCACCGGGTCGAGGAACTCGTCGTCGATGCGCCGGTAGATGACGTCGACGGGGCGGTCACCGGTCGTCGTGCGCATCCGCACCTGTCCGCCGACGCACACGAGGTCACGACCCTCGACGAGCTCGACCCCCATCATCCGCGCCAGCAGGGCGTGCTCGAAGTAGGCCGAGTTGAACACCCCGGGGGTGAGCACGACGACGGTCGGGTCGCTGGCCCCGTCGGGTGCAGCGGCCCGCAGCGCCGCGAGGAGCATGCGCGGGTAGTCGTGGACGGGCCGGATGCGCATCGTCGCGAACGCCTCCGGGAAGACGTTGGCCATGGCACGGCGGTTGGCGATGACGTAGCTGACCCCGGACGGCACGCGCACGTTGTCCTCGAGCACCCGGAAGGTGCCCACCTCGTCGCGGATGAGGTCGACGCCGGCGACGTGCACGCGCACGCCGTTGCTCGGGCGGATCCCCATGACGGCCCGGTGGTAGTGCTTCGAGCTCGCGATGAGGCGCCACGGGATGATGCCCTCGTGCACGGCGCGGGGGATCTCACCCTCGCGCGAGTAGATGTCATCGAGGAAGGACTCGAGCGCCGTGACGCGTTGCACCACACCGGACTCGATGATCTGCCACTCGTGGGCGCTGATGACGCGGGGCACGGCATCCAGGGGGAAGGGCCGCTCCTCCCCCGCGTGGTCGAAGGTCACGCCCTGGTCGAGGTAGGAGCGCGCCAGCGAGTCAGCCCGCTCCTTGAGGGCCTGCCCGTTCATCCCGCGCAGCGTGTGGAACACCGGCTTGTAGGGCGTACGGGGCGCACCGGGCTCGCTGAGCATCTCGTCCCACGCCTGGCCGAGGGCGTAGTCGTCGAACAGGCCGCCTGGGGCCTCGGCCGGCATCTGCTCGCTCACGTGACGAACCTATGGCCACGGCGTGAACCTGTCATCACACCCGTGTCACCCCCGTGTTTCGCGCACCTGTTGTCCACGGGGTGGACGGCCCTAATGTGGCGCGCATGACCCAGCCCGGCCCGTCGGTCTCCCTGCGTCCGGTGGATGCCGGGAGCTGGCGTGACGTCGCCGGGCTCACCATCGCGCCCGGCCAGGACGCCTTCGTCGCGGCCGCCACCCACTACCTCGCGTTGTGCGCCTACGAGGACGTCTGGAACCCCCTGGCCGTGCACGACGAGGAGGGCGCGGTGATCGGCTTCCTCATGTGGGGCATCGACGACGAGGACGGCAGCTGCTGGCTCGGCGGGGTGATCGTCGACGCCGCGCACCAGGGTCGCGGGGTGGGTCGGGCCGCAATGGCCCAGGCCCTTGCGACCCTTCGTCCCCGCGACGAAGACGATGGGTTCGCCCTCGCGTACCACCCGCAGAACACGGTGGCGAAGGGTCTCTACGCCAGCCTGGGGTTCGTCGAGACGGGCGAGACCGACGACGACGAGGTCGTCGCGCGGCGCCGTCCCGCCTGACCCTGGTGGGTCGGGTCGACCCCAGTCGCCGCGCGACGGTGCACGCGCATGACAGGCTGGGACACAGTTGGCTCGACCCCGAACCAGCCCACCTCGAGAGGATCCTTCGCGTGCGCACCCTGCTCAACATCATCTGGTTCGTGTTCGGCGGGTTCTGGCTCGCCGTCGGGTACGCGTTCGCCGGCCTCGTGCTGTGCCTGCTCATCGTCACGATCCCACTGGGCGTCGCCGCCTTCCGGATGGCCAGCTACGCCATCTGGCCCTTCGGGCGAGCAGTCGTGCAGCAGCCAAACGCCGGTGCCGGCTCGGTGGTGCTGAACATCCTGTGGATCGTGCTCGCCGGGTGGTGGCTCGCCCTCGAGCACGTCATCACGGCAGTGGCGCAGGCCATCACGATCATCGGCATCCCGCTGGCCATCGCCAACCTCAAGATGATCCCCATCTCGCTCTTCCCCTACGGCAAGCAGATCGTGCCGACCGACTCGCTGTCCGCAGCGCAACGACCGCTGCACTCCCTCTGAGCATCCGCCGCAGGGAGTGCGGGCACCCGTGACGGGGTTGTCTGCTCGTGACGGGGGTAGAGGCCCGTCACGAGCGGACAACCCCGTCACCGGTCGGTCACCGTGGCCGTCAGAACGTGCCGCGGTGCCTTCGCGCCTGAGCCGCCGATTTGGTCACGTCGACGCCATAGGCATCGCGTCCTGTCGACGCGAATGCGGACAGCCGGTCCCCGGCCCGTTCGAAGAGCCGCTGCGCCCCGACCTGGTTCCCTCGGGCGGCATGGGTCAGGGCCACGCAGACCTGCGCCAGTCCCTGCCACAGATCCGCCTCCTCGGCCGGCCCGGCCTTCCACCGCGCCTCCAGCACTTCGTGGGCTGCGAAGGGACGGCCGGCATCGATGAGCTCCCTGGCCTTCCTGAGCGTTTCGTGCGGCGGCAGCGGTTCCTCCGACACCGGCTCGACACCCTCGGCCCCGTAGGGCAGCGGGCGACCCAACGCGTCTCGCGGCCGTGCCTGACGCGCACGTCCCTCGGTGTCCCGGTCCCGCTCTGCTCCAGTCACACGAGAAGCGTCCCAGAGAAGTCGAGCCCGGCGCGCGACGCGGTGGTCACGTTTCACGTCTGCCTCCACGCGCCACCGCGAACTCGTGCTCAAGCACGGCCATCACCACATCGTCATACCAGCGGCCGTCAAGGAAGCAGGTTTCCCGCTCGCGTCCCTCCTCCACGAAGCCGCATGCCCGGTAGGTGGCAATCGCTCGGTGGTTGAAGTCCAGGACGCGAAGATCCACGCGGTGCAGCATCAACGTCTCGAAGGCGTGCTGGAGAACCAGGCGCGTCGCCTGCTGGCCAAGCCCTCGGCCGAAGAACGAGGGGTCGTAGAGCCCGATGGCATATCGGGCACGGCGGTCCTCGGCATTGATCGCATGGAGGAACGCTGCGCCGACGGCCTCGCCCTCGAGGTCGAGCACCCAATGGATGCGGTTCGGCTCATCTGCGGCCAGTTCCCAGTGGGCGTACCACTGCTCCACCTCGTCATCGCCCATGGCTCGCGTCACCGTGGTGGAGCCGTAGCCGCGTTCGATCTCGGCATGCCACCCATGACGCTGACGCGCCGCGCGGTCCTCGGGCCGCAGGGCCCGCAAGGTGACCGAATCCCCCACCAGTTATGGAACCCTCACTCGACGATCGTCGCGGACCGAGTCGGACGACGCAACGTGATGTGGCCACTGCCTCGAGTCACTCCCCGTCCGACCGCCGGACCGTCGGTAGGTTGCGCGCATGACCGAGCACGCGGAGGACGGCGTGGACGAGCGCGCCCTCCCCGAGGTGACGTCGCTGCCGTCGCGCTCCAGGTGCTAGGCGCTCGCGGCGGCGTCCGCGCTGGTGGTTGCCGCGACCTACTGGATGGCACTGCAACCCGGAGCCGCTGATGCCCAGACCGCGGTGGTGCGGTGGATCAACGACCCGCCGGAACCGTTCGGGACCGTGCTGGCCGTGACCAACTCGCTCCTGCGCCCGGTGCCCTTGGCGGTGGTCGCGCTCGCCCTCGTCGGCTGGATCGTGTTCACGGCCCGGGGCAGGGACCGGTGGGAGGTGCTCCGGGCGATGCTGTTGGCGTACGCGCTCTCCGAGGCCATCACCCAGATCCTCAAGCGGGAGGCCGAGCAGCCCAGGCCCACGGCGTCGATCGCCGGGCTGGACGTGCACGGCTACCCCACGGAACCGCACGGACACGCCTATCCCTCGGCCCACACGAGTGTCGCCGTCGGCCTCGTGACGGCGTTGTGGCCCTGGCCGACATGGCCGCAGCGCGCCGTGGGCGTGGCCATCGCGACCCTCGTCGCGCTGAACCGCCCGTACATCGGAGCGCACTGGCCCCTTGATGTTCTGGGGGGTGCGGCCATCGGGCTGCTCTCGTGCTCGCTGTGCTGGCTGGTGGCGGCCAGGTGGCCCATCCGGCGCAGTACGGTCACGTGAACACACGCTGAGCACCTCACGGGAGAGGACCGGGATGAGACCACTTCGATACTCGATCAACGTCACCCTCGACGGCTGCTGCCACCACGAGGCAGGGCTCCCGCCCGACGAGGAGTCGATGCGCTACTGGACCGCTGAGATGCAACGAGCCGATGCCCTGGTCTTCGGCCGGGTGACCTACGAGATGATGGAGTCGGCGTGGCGAAAGCCGGCCACGGGCACCTGGCCTGACTGGATGGGCGAGCGGGAGATCCCGTTCGCCGAGACCATCGACCGGGCAAAGAAGTACGTCGTGTCGAGCACGCTGAGCGAGGTTGACTGGAATGCCGAGCTGGTGCGGGGCGACCTGGGGCACGCCGTACAGCAGCTCAAGCACGAGCCGGGCGAGGGCCTCTTCGTGGGTGGGGTCACGCTCCCCCTGGCACTGGCCGACCTGGGACTGATCGACGAGTACGCGTTCCTGGTGCAGCCGGTCCTTGAAGGACACGGGCCGACGTTGCTCGCCGGTCTGCGCGAGCGCATCCAGCTCGAGCTCGTGGACCGCCAGGAGTTCCGTTCGGGAGCGGTCGCCCTGCGATACCGGCCCACCTGAGCCCCGAGGCCGACGATCACTCAGTCGCGCTGGTTCTCGGGCGCCTCGCGCACCGCCTCGCGCACGATGCGCATCGACACGTCCGAGGGATAACCCTTGCGAGCGAGCATCCCCGCGAGCCGCCGGGTCTGCACGAGGGGCGTCAACCCGCTTATCGAGCGCATCTTCTTCGCGACGAGCGCTCGGGCCCGGTCCTCCTCGTCGTGCGGGTCGACCTCGTCGAGCGCGGCCTGCGCCGTCTCGTCGTCGACCCCCTTGCGTCGCAGCTCCTGCGCGAGGGCCCGCCGGGCGAGCCCGCGGCCGGCCTGCTGCGAGCGGACGAGCATGCCCGCGTAGGCCGTGTCGTCGACCAGGCCGACCTCCTCCATGCGGTCGAGCACCGCGGCGGCGACGTCGTCGGGGCAGTCCTTGCGGCGCAGCACCTGCTCGAGCTGGGCGCGACTGCGTGGTGCCGCGGTCAGCTGGCGCAGCACGATCTGGCGGGCCCAGTCGAGCGGGTCGGGCTCACTGCCCCGCGTGCGGGGGTCGCTCTCAGGATCCGCGGGAGGGGGTGCACCCGCGCGTCGCGCCGCCGGTGCCGTCGGGTCGGGAACCGACGACGACCCCGCCGCCCACGGGGGCGGCGGGGTCGTCGAGTCGGCGAACGGCATCCGAGCGTCAGGAATCGAGCCGAGGATCAGAAGTCGACCGGGATGTCAGGGACCGCGGCCAGTGCCTCACCCCGAGGCACACCGATGCCGAGCTTCTCCTTGATCTTCTTCTCGAGCTCGTCGGTGAGGTCCGGGTTGTCCTTGAGGAAGTTGCGGGCGTTCTCCTTGCCCTGCCCCAGCTGGTCCCCGTCCATCGTGTACCAGGCACCCGCCTTGCGCACGAAGCCCTGCTCGACCCCCATGTCGATGAGGCCACCCTCGCGTGAGATGCCCTGCCCGTAGAGGATGTCGAACTCGGCCTGCTTGAACGGCGGGCTGACCTTGTTCTTCACGACCTTGCACCGGGTCCGGTTGCCGACCGCGTCGGTGCCGTCCTTGAGGGTCTCGATGCGTCGCACGTCCAGCCGCACCGAGGCGTAGAACTTCAGCGCCTTGCCACCGGTCGTCGTCTCGGGCGACCCGAACATCACTCCGATCTTCTCGCGCAGCTGGTTGATGAAGATCGCCGTCGTGCCAGTGGTGCTGAGGGCACCGGTGATCTTTCGCAGCGCCTGCGACATCAGGCGGGCCTGGAGGCCGACGTGGCTGTCACCCATCTCGCCCTCGATCTCGGCACGGGGCACCAGGGCCGCGACGGAGTCGATGACGATGATGTCGAGCGCGCCGGAGCGGATGAGCATGTCGGCGATCTCGAGCGCCTGCTCCCCCGTGTCGGGCTGGGACACGAGCAGCGCGTCCGTGTCGACCCCGAGGGCCTTGGCGTAGTCGGGGTCGAGCGCGTGCTCGGCGTCGATGAACGCCGCGATGCCACCGGCCTTCTGCGCGTTGGCCACAGCGTGCAGAGCCACGGTTGTGTTGTGCGACAGAACACCGTTAGCCACGAAGCTGTGAGTATCGGGGACCATCAGGTCGAACGTGGGCTGCAGGCCGCCGTCCTCGACTGCGACAACCTCTTCGTAGGTGTATCGCGCTGTCGACAGGTCGCGGAGCATGCCGACGAGATGTTGGGATCCCGTGGACAGCAGGTGGGTGCGCTGCTCGGCCCAGTCGACAATGCGACGCAACCGCGCACGTGAGCACGACAGCGCCATGTCCTGCCGCAGCATGTCACCAGCGATCCGATCAAACTCTCGGTCCCCGCCGATGGCATCGCGAAGGTCACGGACGAGGTTCCCGACAAAGGGCACATTCTCGGGCTGAGGTTCCCGAGAGGACTGGCGAAATGCCTCTTCTACCTGGCCCGCCCGGCGAGCGCTGCGGAAGCCGACGTTCTCCAGGAATCGATGGGCAGCGGCCGGGTTGATGATCACGCTGTAGTAGTCGCGCTGGTAGACCTTGTTGAACGACGTCTGCATCGTCGCCGGAACACCCAGCCCGTAGAGCAGGAGCTGCACCTGCTCGGCGAGAACACGCGATGCTGTCCCCAGACCGATGGTCGATGACTTGTCGATCCAGCCATCACCCTCGAAGAGCGCCGAGAGGAAGGCGCATTGCGCCTTGGCGCCAGCGGTTCGGATGGCATGAGGAACCGACTTCTCCGGCGCGTTGACGAACGCCAGACCGTAGTCGTCTGCCAGTCGACGTCGAAGCGCCGTGTCATGCACGACGTGCTCCTTGCCGTCGTAGTTCTTGACCTCGGCGCCGAACAGTGAGCTTGCCAGGGCCGACCACTCCGAAGCGACCTCCGGGTCCCAGTTCGTGAACCGGACTGCGTGCTTGTTGGACTCCCCGAGGGTGCCCTCGGCGACGAGATACCCGAGGAAGACAGCCTCGTCTTCGCTGATCCCCTCGCCGCAGGCAGCCTCCTCGGCCCCGAACAGCGCCGAAACCAGGACGTCACCGGTGCCGATGCGCCCGGCCTGTCGCCACACGATGTGGCCACGCTCGTTGAGCACGCGGAAGGGGTGGTTGTGAGTCGCGCTGACTGACCGGCCGGATCGAGTGACGAGCCGCACCACCGGCTTGCGGTTGTTGTGAGTCAGAGCGGCCACCTGCTCGAGCTCACCGCGCTCATTGACCACACGCAGCCCCAACTCACGGACATCGGTGACCCGTGACGTACACGAAGCAGGTTGCCCGCCTCGGGCGAACAACTCGGCCACGGTCTCCAGCCCATGGGCAGTCCAGACGTAGGTGTCTGCGGTCAGACACTTTCCCGAGCTCTCGGGGCCGTAGATCTCGACGACCCGGCCGCGCGGCAGGCCGCCGATGCCGAGCGCGATGTCGAGGGCGATGGAGCCCGTGGGGATGACCTCGATGGGGGGCCGCACGTCGTCACCGAGGCGCATGACGGCACCCTTGCCGTGCTGCTTCTCGATCTGCGCCATCACCGAGGCGATGGCCTTGTCCTTCTCCCCACCGTTGGCCGCAGCCGTCGGGTTGGGCATCACGGGTCCGCGATTTCCTGCCATGTCACACCGTCTCTTCCTGTTCGTGCAGCGAGCGCGCCCACCGGCGACCAGCTCTCGCCATCGGTCTCGTCGCGAGGTCTGGGTCAGACGCTAGGTGGCGGTACCGACAACGGTCACGGGCTGCCGTCGAGCCTGTGGACAAGTGCCGTCGGGGACACCACCTGTGGATGACCATAGACGAACACCTGTTCGATCCCACACATTGGCGGGCGACACGCCGATGTCGTGTGGTCGAATCAGCCCGTGCCCACCGCAGACGGCCATCACCGGCCACTCAACGCCCGGAGGCCCGTGACCGTCGCGACGACGTTTCCCGGGATCACGGTGTGGCGCACGTACCAGCGCGGCTGGCTACGCGGCGACCTGCTCGCCGGGGTGACCGTCGCCGCCTACCTCATCCCGCAGGTGATGGCCTACGCCCAGATCGCGGGGCTCCCGCCGGCCGCAGGCCTGCTCGCGATCATCGCGCCCACCCTCGTCTACGCCGTCCTCGGCTCCTCCCGCCAGCTCTCCGTCGGCCCCGAGTCCACGACGGCGCTGATGACCGCGACCGCCGTGGCCGCGGTCGGTGTCAGCGGCCCCGAGGCGTACGCCGCACTCGCTGCGGCGCTCGCGGTCGTCACCGGCGCCCTCTGCATCCTCGGTTGGGCCTTCGGGCTGGGCTTCCTCGCCGACCTGTTCTCCAAACCGGTGCTCGTCGGTTACCTCGCCGGGGTCGCCGTGCTCATGGTCGTCAGCCAGATCGACAGCCTCACCGGCATCGAGGTGAGCGGCGACTCGATGCCCGCCGAGGCCTGGAGCGCCCTCACCCACCTCTCGGACGTCCACGCACCCACCCTCGTGCTCTCGAGCACCCTCCTCGTGCTGCTCCTGCTGGGTGCGCACTTCTTCCCCCGCCTGCCCAACCCCCTGCTCGCGGCACTGCTCGGCGCCGCGGCCGTCATGGTGCTGGGCCTCGACGAGCTCGGTGTGGCGGTCGTCGGCCCCCTGCCGTCGGCTCTCCCCCAGCTGAGCCTGCCCGACCTGTCGCCGGATGCCGTGGCCACCATGCTGGCGCCCGCGCTCGGCATCGCCGTCGTCGCCTACTCCGACAACGTGCTGACCGCGCGAGCCTTCGCCGAGCGCTCCGACCAGCAGATCGACGCCAACCAGGAGTTCCTCGCGCTCGGCGTGGCCAACATCGCCGGCGGGTTGCTCTCCGGGTTCCCCGTGAGCAGCAGCGGAAGCCGCACGGCGATCGGGGCCTCGATGGGCAGCCGGACCCAGATGTACTCGCTGGCCACCCTGGCCACCGTGCTCGTGGCCGTGCTCGCGCTCGGCCCGGTCATCGCCGCGTTCCCGAAGGCCGCCCTCGGGGCCCTCGTCGTCTACGCCGCGATCCGGCTCGTCGACGTCGCCGAGATCCGGCGAGTGGCCCGGTTCCGCCGCAGCGAGCTCGTCCTGCTCGTCGCGACCACGCTCGGGGTGTTCGTGTTCGGGGCGCTCTACGGCATCCTGCTCGCCGTCGCGCTCTCGCTCGGCGACCTGCTGCGCCGCGTCGCCCGGCCGCACGACGGCATCCTGGGCTACGTGCGCGGCATGGCGGGCATGCACGACGTCGACGACTTCCCGGATGCCGTGCAGGTGCCGGGTCTGGTGGTCTACCGCTACGACTCGCCGCTCTTCTTCGCCAACGCCGAGGACTTCCACACCCGTGCGCTGGCCGCCGTGGACGACGCCGACGACCCGGTCGAGTGGCTCATCATCAACGCCGAGGCCAACGTCGAGGTCGACCTGACGAGCCTGGACGCCCTCGCCAGGCTGCACGACGACCTCGTCGCCCGCGGCGTCGTGCTCGCCATGGCCCGCGTCAAGCAGGACCTGCTCGACGACCTCGAGGCGGCCGGGCTGGACCATGCCATCGGCACCGAGCACTTCTACCCGACGCTGCCGACGGCCGTCACCGCGTACCTGTCATGGCACGCGCAGACCCACGGCACCACGCACCCGTTCGGCCCGGTTCCCTAGGGGCTACCCGGGTCCGGGTGCCCGGGTCGCCAGGTCGAGGAGCTCGAGAACGTGCTGGTACTGCTGGCCGGTGGCACGCGTCATGCCGAGCTCGCACGTGCGGTTGCACGAGGCGTAGGCGTCGAAGGGCCCGGCCTGCGCGATCTGCGCGGACTGCACCTGCGTGGCAGAGGCCGTCAGCTCCGGGTGCAGCAGCCCGCGGTCCCCCGCGAAGCCACAGCAGCCCCACGAGTCGGGCACGAACACCTCGTCCGCGACGGCGCGCGCCACGGTCATCAGCGCCGGGTCGAGGCCCAGCTGGGTCGACGAGCAGGTCGGGTGCAGCGCCAGCCTCTGGAGCCGGGGCTGCGTCCTCGGCAGCTCCGGCAGCAGCTCGGCCGCCACGTACGCCACTGCGTCCACGACCCGGATGCCGGCGTACCGGGCATCCGTCTCGGCGGCGTGGGAGAGCGTGGTCACCAGGCCCTCGGTGCACGAGGCCGCGTCACTGACCACGTCCAGCTCACCACCACGCGTGGCCTCCCACAGGGATGCCGCCACCCGCTGCTCCATGGCCTGCGCGCCCTCGAGCATGCCCTTGGAGCGCCACGGGGTGCCACAGCACAGGCCGGGAAGGTTTCCCGGCGCCACGAGAACGACACCAGCACGTCGGCACAGGGACAGGAAGGCGCCCCGCACTCCGGGGCCGGCGTCGGTGGGGCCGAAGAGGGTTCCCACACATGCCGAGAAGTACACGGCCTCGCGCGGGCCCTCCCCCCGCTCGCTCACCGCGGGTGCCCAGGGAGCCCGTCCCTCCGGCCGCTGTCGTCCGCCGCCGGGCAGATCCGGGGACCACAACGGCACCACGTCGTCGTCACCCGCCCTGCGCACGAGAGCGTTCGGGACGAGCACCACGGGATCCGGCAGCACTCGCGCCATCGTCAGCGCCGCCGAGGCCACCCGTGTCGTGGCGCCCCAGTGTCCGGCCGCCAGGCGCCAGCCACGGCTCGCCATCGGGCCCACCGCCTCTGCCCGCAGCCGCTTGGTGAGGTCACCGGTGTTGATGTCGACGGGGCAGGCGGTCTGGCACATGCCGTCCACCGCGCAGGTCTCGACGGCGTCGTACTCGAAGTCACGCTCGAGCTCGTTCAGGAGCGCCAGGTCGCCGGCAGCGGCAGCGGCCTGCATCTCGCGGCGCAGCACGATCCGCTGCCGTGGCGTGGTGGTCAGGTCGCGGCTGGGGCACACGGGTTCGCAGTACCCGCACTCCACGCACCGGTCGACCTCCTCCTCGACCGTCGGCGTCACCTTGACGTTGCGGGTGTGGGCCTCGGGGTCGTCGCTGATGATGACGCCCGGGTTCAGCACGCCGAGCGGGTCGAAGAGCTCCTTGACCTCCTTCATCACGTCGTGCAGCTCGTCGCCGTACTGCCGTCGCACGAAGGGCGCCATCATGCGCCCCGTCCCGTGCTCGGCCTTGAGCGACCCGTCGAACCCGAGCACCAGTTCCACCATCTCGTCGGTGAACGCCAACAGGCGGTCCATGCGGCCCCCCTCGAGCCGCTCGTTGAGCATGAAGTGGATGTTGCCGTCCTTGGCGTGGCCGAAGATGACGTTGTCCTCGTAGCCGTGCCGTGCGAACAGCTCGATCAGCCGCTCGCACGTCGGCAGCAGGGCCGGAACCGGCACCACGATGTCCTCGAGCAGGGCGGTGGTGCCCGTCGGGCGCGCACCGGCCACCGCGGCATACAGGCCCTTGCGGGTGTTCCACAGGCGCGCACGGGACGCGGGATCCGACGCGAGCGCCGCCGGCGAGCTGAGGGGTAGCCGGGTCAGCGCGGGGAGCGCGAGCCGGCCCAGCGCTGCCACCTCGTCCGCGGTACCGGCCTGGTACTCCACCAGCAGCGCCGCGTGCCGGTCCACGTCGATGCGCTTGAGGACGTCGTCGGCCCTGGGGTCGGCCTGTCCGACACGTAGCGACACCGCGTCCAGGAGCTCGATCGTCGCCGGGGCGGTCTCGAGGATCGCGGTCAGGGAGCCGGTCGCGCCGGCGAGGTCGTCGAAGACCAGCAGCCCGGTCATCGCGTGCGGAAGGAGCGGAACGGTGTGCATCACCACCGACGCCACGAAGGCCAGCGTCCCCTCGCTCCCGACCACCAGGTGCGCGAGCACGTCGACCGGCCGGGTGTGGTCGAGGAAGGAGTTCAGGCCGTAGCCCATCGTGTTCTTCATCGAGAACTGCTGCTCCAGCAGGCGCACCGACGCCGGGTTGCCCCGGACGCGGTCTCGGAGCCGGTCCAGCCCGGCATACAGCTCGGGTTCGAGCTGGCGGAGCCGTTCGTCGGCGTCCGTCGCACCGGTGTCGAGCACCGTGCCGCTCGGCAGCACGAGCACCAGCGAGTCCAGGGTGTTGTACGTGTTGGCCGCAGTGCCACAGGCCATGCCGCTGCTGTTGTTGTTGACGACCCCGCCGAGGGTGCACGCGATCTCGCTGGCCGGGTCCGGCCCCAGCTTGCGTCCGTGCCGCGCCAGGCGGGCGTTGACCGACCGCACGGTGGCACCCGGCCCGACGCGCACGCGCAGGCCGTCGTCGAGGACGTCGATGCTGCGGAAGTGCCTGCGGGTGTCGACGAGGATGCCATCGGTGCCGGCCTGTCCGGACAGGCTGGTTCCCCCGGAGCGGAACGTCATGGGGATGCCGTGCGCGGCCGACACCGCGAACAGGCGCCCGACCTCTGCGGCGTCAACGGGCTCGGCCACGGCCTGCGGGAGCAGGGCGTAGTGCGACGCGTCGTGCATCATCTTCAGCCGGTCGCTCGCCCGGGTGTGCAGCCGATCAGGGTCCTCGAGTGCGGCGGCGAAGGGGTTCACGCGTCCGCTCCCTCGACGAGGACGACGACGAGGGTCCGCGGGCCGTGGACGCCCTCCACGCGCTCGAGCTCGATGTCACTCGTCGCGCTGGGGCCGCTGATCCACGTCAGTGGTCGGGCTCCGTCGGGCCCGGGCCGCAGCCTGGCCACCGACTCGGGCACGTCGTGGACGACCTGGTCGGCCCGGATGACGCACACGTGGGTGTCCGGCACGAGCGTGAGCTCGCGTCGCCCCTGGTCGGCCCCGTGGTCCAGGACGATGGTGCCGGTCGTGGCGACCCCGACTGCGGATGCCGTGACGACGGCATCGACGTCGTCGCGGGCGAGGTGCGTGGTCGCCTCGTCGTCGGACAGCACCCGGGCGACCCCCTCGGCGGCCGCCCGCCACGAGGGGTCCAGGCCGCTCGGGACGACGACGGTACGGCATCCGTGCTCGCTCAGCGCCCCGGCGACGGCGGCAGCGACCCCTGACGGGCCGACCCGCACGACCTGCGCCCGGTAGTCGGCGACGTTCTCGGCGAACAGCTCGAGGGTCTCGGACTCGCCCGGGGAGGTCTCCTCGACGACGGCCACGGGGCCCCGGTCGGCGGGGGTGGTGACGATGTCGGCGGTCGCGCCCCTGACCCGGGCGAGGATCTCGTCGCGCGCGCTCATCGGTGGTCCTCTCCTCGTTCGCGGGCCCACCACTGTCGGAAGGTTTCCCTGGGTGGGGTGGGAAGGTCCCTGGCGTTGGTCCAGGCGCCGAGTCCGGGCACGGAGCGGACCGTGCGCGTGCCGACGGCACGACCGGCGGTCGTCGCAGCCTTCTGTGCGCCGGCGAGCCGCTTGGGGTCCGACAGCACCCAGGCGGCGGCCCGCATCGCGGCCGACTCGGCAGTCGGACCGGCCTCGTCGACGACCTGCCCCCGCAGCTCGACGAGCAGCTCGGGGATGTTGATCCGCACGGGGCACGCGTCGAAGCACGCGCCGCACAGGCTGGAGGCGTAGGGCAGCGACTTGTCGATCGTGCTCGCGGTGCCCCGCAGCTGCGGGTTGAGCACCGCGCCGATCGGCCCCGGGTAGACCGAGCCGTAGGCGTGCCCGCCGGTGCGCTCGTAGACCGGGCAGACGTTGAGGCACGCGGAGCAGCGGATGCAGCGCAGCGCCTGGCGCCCGACGCGGTCGGCGAGCACGTGGCTGCGGCCGTTGTCGAGGAGGACGACGTGCACCTCCCGGGGTCCGTCACCGTCGTGGACACCGGTCCACATCGTCGTGTACGGGTTCATCCGCTCACCCGTGCTCGAGCGGGGAAGCAGCTGGAGCATCGGCGCTAGGTCCTCCCACGAGGGGATGACCTTCTCGATGCCGACGACCGAGATGAGCGTCTCGGGCAGGGTCAGGCACATCCGTCCGTTGCCCTCGGACTCGACGACGACGAGCGTGCCCGTGTCGGCGACCGCGAAGTTGGCGCCCGAGACGCCGACCTTCGCCCGCAGGAACTTCTCACGCAGGTGCAGCCGGGCGGCCTCCGCGAGCCGGGCGGGGTCGTCGGTGAGGTCGTCCGGGGCGGGGCGGCCCACGGTGCCCATCTCACGCAGGAAGATCTCGCGGATCTCGCTGCGGTTGCGGTGGATCGCCGGGACGAGGATGTGGCTGGGTCGGTCGTGCCCGAGCTGGACGATGAGCTCGGCGAGGTCGGTCTCCCACGCGTGGATGCCAGCCGCCTCCAACGCCTCGTTGAGCTCGATCTCCTGGGTCACCATCGACTTGACCTTGACGACCTCGTCGACCTCCTTGGACCGCACGATGTCCAGGACGATCCGGTTCGCCTCCTGCGCGTCACGCGCCCAGTGCACCGTGGCGCCGTTCGCGGTCAGGCTCGCCTCGAGCTGCTCGAGGTAGTCGCCGAGGTGGGTCAGCGCCTCGTCCTTGGCCTCGGCTCCCGCCACCCGAAGTGCCTCCCACTCCGGTACCTCCGCGACGACCCGTTCTCGCTTGCCGCGGATCGTGTGGGTGGCGTGGCGCAGGTTCTTGCGCTGCTGGGTGTTGGCCAGGGCGGAGCGGGCGGCCTCCGGGAACGTCGGCATGCCGACGAAGGTGGCCGACGTCTGCTGCAGTGGCCCGGGTGTCGTGGTGCTCATGCCTGGTCCTCCTCGGTGGAGGCGAGGACCTCGGCCAAGTGCATCCGGCGCACGCCGGAGCGTTGCCGGCCGAGGATCCCGCCGATGTGTGCCAGGCACGAGTTGTCACCGGCGACGAGCACCTCGGCGCCGGTCTCCACGACGTGCCGCGCCTTGTCCGAGCCCATGGCGATGGAGACGTCGGCGTTCTTCATGGCGAACGTGCCGCCGAAGCCGCAGCACTCCTGCGCGCCGGGCAGCTCGACGAGGTCGATTCCGCGCACAGCGCGCAGCAGCTGGAGCGGTCGGTCTCCGACCCTCAGCATGCGCAGCGAGTGGCAGGTGGGGTGGTAGGTGACCCGGTGGGGGAAGTAGGCCCCGACGTCTGTGACACCGAGCACGTCGACGAGGAACTCCGACAGCTCGTACACCTTCGGCGTGAGGTGCTCGACCCGGCTGGCGAGCCGGTCGTCACCGACCAGCTCGACGATGCCCGGGTGCTGCTCGCGCACCGAGCCGACGCACGAGCCCGACGGTGCCACGACGGCGTCGTAGCCCTCGAAGACGTCGACGAACCGGCGCACCAGGGGAACGGCCTTCGAGCCGTAGCCGGTGTTGGTGAGCATCTGGCCGCAGCAGGTCTGCTCCATCGGGAACTCGACGCGGCAGCCGAGCCGCTCGAGGAGGCGGACCGTGGCCTTGGGTGTCTCGGGCCACATCGTGTCGTTGAAGCAGGTCGCGAACAGGGCGACCTTGAGGTCGGCGACCGGGCGGGCGGGGGCGCTCACGGGAGCATCCAGGCCAGGACGGTCGACTGCAGTCCGACGAGCAGGCACATGGCGATGATCAGGCCGATGCTCCATGGCAGGACCTTGCGAAGGATGTCGGACTCGCGGCCCACGAGACCCACGGCGGTTGCCGCGATGGTGAGGTTCTGTGGGCTGATCATCTTGCCGACGACTCCGCCGGAGGTGTTGGCGGCGACCAGCAGGGTCGGGTCGATGCCGGCGGTCTCGGCGGCGCTCTGCTGGAGCGTGGCGAACAGGGCGTTCGCGCTGGTGTCCGAGCCGGTGACGGCGGTGCCGATCCACCCCAGGGTGGGGCTGAGGTAGGCGAACAGGGCGCCGGTGGCGGCGATCCAGGTGCCGATCGTGATGGTCTGGCCGGAGAAGTTCATGACGTAGGCCAGGGCGAGCATCGAGGCGACGGTGAGGAAGGCGTAGCGCATCTTGTGCGCGGTCGCCCAGGCCTCGGCTCCCCATCCGGTCAGGCCGATGCCGTAGACGAAGGCGACGATGAGCGAGCAGATGAGGAGCATCGTGCCCGGCGAGCTGAGCCAGGACAGCGTGTACGTCGTCGCGGCGCTGGGGGTGCCGGCGATCGTGAGGACCTCACCGGACAGCCCCGGCCAGGGGATCTTGACATCGGTGGTGGACAACCACTCCTTGACCGGTGCGATGAGCTTGGCGATGGCGAAGACGACGATGACGAGCAGGTAGGGGAACAGCGCCATCGTGATCCGTCCACGGGTCAGGCCCCGGGCCCGCTCCTCGAGCTCGGCACCGGACACGACGTAGTCGGTGACGGGGCCGGCCCCGGCCGAGCCGCTGGACGTCTCGGGACCGCCGGCCATGGCGAACTCGCGCTCACGCTCGGTGTGCAGGGTCTCCAGTGCCTCCTCGCGGCCGCTGGGCTGCCACACCTTGAGGAAGAGCACGGCTGCGGCGAGACCGGCGAGGGAGGCGATGATGTCGGTGAGCTCGACGGAGATCCAGGTCGCGGAGATCCACTGGAAGATCGCGAACGTCAGGCCGACGACCACCGCGATCGGCCAGGTCTGGCGCACGCCGCGTCGGCCGTCGGCCATGAGGACGAGCAGGAGCGGCACGAAGGCCGCGAGGATGGGGGTCTGGTGGCCGACGTACGCGCCGATCTCCTGGTACGGGATGCCGGTGAGGTTGCCGGCGGTGATGATCGGGGTGCCGACCGCGCCGAACGCGACGGGCGCGGTGTTGGCCAGGAGCACGACGGCGGCGGCACGCAGCGGCGAGAAGCCCAGGGCCATGAGCATGACACCGGTGATCGCCACGGGGGCGCCGAAACCGGCCAGGGCCTCGAGGAGGCCACCGAAGCAGAAGGCGATGATGATCGCCTGGACGCGCGGGTCGTCGGAGATGAGGTGGAACGTCGCACGCAGGTCCTCGAACCGGCCCGAGCGGACCGTGACCTGGTAGAGCAGGATCGCCGTGAAGACGATCCACATGATCGGGAA
>NZ_DAORSO010000031.1:0-15818 GCF_035443565.1 Ornithinibacter sp.
CTCGACGAGCAGTGGCTCGTCTCGCTCGTCACCACCGACGAGGACATGTCCACGCTCGTCGAGGACTTCCGCTCGCTCGCGCAGGCCCTGCGGGCCTGACACCGGCACACCCCGGCCAGGAGGGGCGAACGTGGAGGACGATCCCCGGATGAGCACGCTCATCCGCTACGGGGGATCGTTCTCCACGTTCCGGCCGGTCCGGGCGCAGGGCAGCCACCTCTACGGGGCTGACGGGCGGGCGGTGCTCGACTTCACCTCTGGCCAGCTCAGTTCGATCCTCGGGCACAGCCATCCCGACGTCGTCGCGGCGGTCACGCAGTCGGTGCGCACGCTGGACCACCTGCACTCGTCCATGCTGTCCGAGCCGGTGCTGGCGCTGGCCGAGCGGCTCACGGCGATGGCGCCGCAGGAGCTGGACCGGGCGATGTTCCTCAGCACGGGTGCCGAGTCCAACGAGGCCGCCCTGCGATTGGCCAAGCTGGTCACCGGGCGCCACGAGGTGGTGGCCTTCGCCCAGAGCTGGCACGGCGTCACCGGGGGAGCGGCGGGGTCGACGGACGCCTTCGGTCGTCGTGGGTACGGCCCGATGGGGGTCGGGACGTTCGCGATCCCTGCGCCCGACCTGCTGCGCGGCCCGTTTCGCTCGGCGTCGGGCTACGACTGGCGGGCAGAACTGGACTACGCCTTCGACCTCGTCGACCGCCAGTCGTCCGGCAGCCTGGCCGCCTTCATCGCCGAGCCGATCCTCAGCACGGGGGGCATGCTCGAGCTGCCCGAGGGCTACCTCGCTGCGCTTGCGGAGCACTGCCGGGCCCGCGGGATGCTCCTCGTCGTGGACGAGGCCCAGACCGGGCTCGGTCGCACCGGCACGATGTTCGCCGTCGAGCGCGACGGGGTGACCCCGGACATCCTGACCCTGTCCAAGACGCTCGGGGCGGGGCTGCCGCTGTCAGCCGTGCTGACCAGCGCGGCGATCGAGGAGCGAGCCCACGACCTCGGGTACCTCTTCTACACGACCCACGTGTCCGATCCGCTGCCCGCGGCCGTGGGCCTCGCGGTGCTCGATGTCATCGTGCGGGACGACCTGGTTGCCCGGGCTCGGGATGCCGGGTGGCGGCTGGAGTCGGGGTTGCGCGACATCATGGCCGAGCACGCCTGCGTCGGCGACGTGCGGGGCAGGGGGCTGCTGCTCGGGATGGAGATCGTCAGCGACCGGGAGAGCATGGCGCCCGACCACGAGCGCGGCGCTCGGATCTCGGCCCGGTGCCTGGACCTCGGGTTGTCGATGAACGTCGTCCAGCGGGCCGGTGCCGGTGGCGTCTTTCGCATCGCGCCGCCACTGACGGTGACGGATGCCGAGCTGGACCGTGGGGTGGAGATCCTCGCCGAGGCGATCGCCGGCACACCGTGAGGGGAGGGTCTCCCGTCACGGCGTGCGGCAAAATGACATAATGTTGATTATCGGCGTTATGCCCTGACGGCCCGACTCGGGGTGGGAGCGCTCAGGATCCATGCTCCGACGACCATCTCCGCGCACCACGCGCGAACGCGAGCAGCACCACGTCACGTGGGCCACACTGACCTCGCAGGGTCCAGCCGCAGTCAGGAGCACCGAGTCATGCCAGGTCGCGCACCCAGCGAACCGTCCGTGTCGATCGACGACATCACCCACCTGCTGGCGCGTGACGACCTCGACGCCCTGTTCGCGGCTGTCTCAGGGCTGTCGACCCGCGCCGTGATCGACCTCGTCGAACGGCTGAACACCCGCCAGCGGGCCGTCGTCTACCGCCTGCTGCCCAAGCAACAGGCGCTGGATGTCTTCGAGTCGCTCCAGCCCTCGCTTCAGGGTGAACTCGTCCAAGGGCTGCAGGACGGCGAGGTCGTGGCCCTGTTCGCTGACCTGGACCCCGACGACCGCGTGTGGTTGCTCGACGAGCTTCCCGCCACGGTCGCCCAGCGACTGCTGCAGGGACTGCCGGACGACGAGCGACGACTCACCGCCGCGATCCTCGGCTCCCCCAGGAGTCCATCGGGCGCAGGATGAGCCCGGAGTACGTGGCCACCCACGCGCACGACAGCGTCGGAACCACGCTGGCCGCGGTCAGGCAGCGGGTGGCTGATGCCGAGACCGTCTACACCCTGCCGGTGGTCGACGAGGAGCGTGGGGTCATCGGGGTCGTCAGCCTTCGGGACCTTCTCGGTGGCGCAGACGACGACCTCGTGGGCGCGCTCATGGTCCCGCCCCACACGGCCACGGCCACGGCCACCGAGGATGCCGAGAACGCCGCTCGTCGGTGCGCCGACCTGGGTGTCCTCGCACTCCCGGTCGTGGACAGTTAGAACCGGCTGGTCGGCATCCTCACCATCGACGATGCCGTGCGGATCCTGGAACGGGAGGACTCCGAGGACCTTGCCCGCCAGGGCGGTGTCGAGCCGCTCCAGCGCCCCTACCTGTCCACGCCGATCACGAGCATCGTGCGCTCTCGCGTCGTCTGGCTCTTCGTGCTCGCTGTCGGTGCCACGTTGACGGTGCAGGTCCTGTCGGTCTTCGAGGACACCCTTGAGCAGGTGACGGTCCTCGCCCTCTTCGTCCCGCTGCTCATCGGCACCGGCGGGAACACCGGGAACCAGGCCGCGACGACGGTCACCCGGGCGCTGGCCCTCGGCGACGTGCGTCCGGCAGACCTGTTCTCGGTGCTGCTGCGCGAGCTACGGGTCGGTGTCCTCCTCGGTGTCCTGCTCGGCGCCCTGGGCTTCGCCTTGACCAGCGTGTTCTACGACGTGCAGGTCGCCACCGTCATCGCGCTGACCCTGGTGGCGGTGTGCACGCTCGCGGCGACCATCGGCGGCGTCATGCCCCTTGCCGCCAGGGCCATCAAGGTCGACCCGGCGGTGTTCTCCAACCCCTTCATCACCACGTTCGTCGACGCGAGCGGGCTCATCATCTACTTCCTGATCGCTCGGGCCGTCCTCGGCATCTGAGCGCGACAACTCCCCCACGCGGGCACGATGGCCACCCCTGCCACGTTCTCGGGTGACAATGGGCCCTCGATCGGGCCACGGCAGTCAAAGGAGCAGCAGGGTGAGTGCGTCGTCCAAGGGCAAAGGTGGTGCTCGCGCAGGTCGGGCCAAGGTTGATGAGCTGCGGCAGGCGCAGCAGGCGAAGGAACGCCGCTCGCGCCTGATCCTCATCGGCGCCGTGACCACCGTCGTGGCGCTCATCGCCGGCGTCGTCGGCTTCACTGTCTGGCGCGACGTGTCCACGCGGCCCTCCCTGGATGCCGTGAAGAAGTTCGACGTGACCCGTGAGCACACGACCGAACCCGCGACCTACGAGCAGAGCCCTCCCGTCGGTGGCGATCACCACCCCGCCTGGCTGAACTGTGGCGTCTACCCGCAGCCGGTCCCCGATGAGCTCGCGGTGCACTCCCTCGAGCACGGTGCCGTGTGGGTGACCTACCGTCCCGACCTTCCCGCTGACCAGGTCACGGCGCTCGAGGACGCGATCCCCGACACCTACATGGTGCTCTCCCCCCGGGAGGGCCTCCCCTCCCCCGTCGTCGCCAGCGCCTGGGGCACCCAGATCGAGCTGACGGGTGCTGACGACCCACGGCTCGAGGTGTTCATCAAGGAGTTCCGCCAGGGCCCGAACACCCCCGAGCCCGGAGCGGCCTGCACCGGCGGCAGCGACGGCGAGCTGCCGACCACCACCGGGTGACGCACCGATGAGTGGTTCCCCGGCCGGCCCGACTGCACCGTCCGTGAGCCGGACCACCTTGGTCGTGGTCGCCGTCATCGCCGCTTTGGTCGGCGCCCTGAGCGGGTCGTGGTTCATGCACACGAGGAACTCGCCGCCCTCGGACTTCGGGGCCGATGCCGGATTCTCCAGGGACATGCAGGCACACCATGCGCAGGCGGTCGAGATGGCGCTGCTCGTGCGGGAACGCTCCGACGACGAGGAGCTGCGTACCGTCGCCTACGACATCCTGACCAGCCAGCAGCAGCAGGCAGGCCAGATGTACGGCTGGCTCGTGCAGTGGGGGCTCCCCCAGACCGGCAGTGGTGAGCCGATGGCGTGGGTGGGTGAGGACCACGCGAAGGCGCACACCCGCCCGGACGGGACCATGCCGGGAATGGCGAGCCGTGCTTTGCTCGACGAACTCCGCGCCGCGGATGGGCTGGCTGCCGAGCGACTCTTCCTGACCCTGATGATCGCCCACCACGAGGGTGGGGTCGCCATGGCCGACGCGGCGCTGGCGCAGGCCCGCACCACCGAGGTGCGCACGCTGGCCGCTGCGATCTCCTCCGCCCAGGCGTCGGAGATCACGCTCCTGCAGCGCATGCTCGACGAGCGCGGCTAGGCCGCCGCTCACGCCCCACGCCGTCTCCTCACCGCGCTGGCCTCCACCTCGTACCGGCTCGCGACACCCCCTCCGGCCCGGAAGAACCGCCGCCGCAGGGAACCCTCGACCTCGACCTCGTCGCCGACAGCGCAGCGTGAGGCGGCGCGCCGCGCCCTGGCCGACCAGCACGCGACGTCGATGGTGTCGACGGTTGCACCGCGTGCTCGCCGGGGCGGCCGGGACACCACCACCCGCACCATGACCACGAGGTCCCCACTGGGAAGTTCGCGCGGCTCCCCCACCGCAGACACCCGCCCCACCAGCTTCACCACGTTGACGTCGTCGCCCATCATTTGCCCCCGTCCTCCGCCGCATGATCTTCATCCCGAGGCGTGTCCCCCGGCCGCATCCCAGACTGCTGCTCCCAGAGCCGCTGCGCAGCCCTCACGACCCGGCTGTGGATGGTGGCCCTCGCTCGGCGTCCCTGTGGAGAACAGCCCGCCGCCCGTTGCGGAAATCAGTTCACCGAAGCCGTGGTCGAGTGGGCCCTGAGCGCCTAGTCTTGATCCCGTCGGACAGCAGGGGCGTCGACGTGGTGCCCTCGGATGCATCAGGAAGGCCAGGCACGTGCTCTGGGCGCACCGGATCGGGACCGCGGTGGGGGCCGCGGCAGTCGCCGCCGCCCTCGTCGGGACGGTATCGACAGCCGCTGCGCAGTCGCCCGCGACGGCTCGGTTCCCCGGTGTGTTCGCCACCGACCCGACAGATCCGCTCCCCAGCGACCAGCCCTCGCCCACACCCAGCGTCGAGCCGACACCGACACCCACCCCTGAGACCAGCAGCACACCCGACCCCGCGCCGACTCCGGGGACGTCCCCGTCCCCCAAACCCACGCCGAAACCGAGCGTCACCCCGATCCCGCCGGCTGCCCCGATCCGACCGCCGGCCAGTTCGAGCGAACCCGGGAGACAGAGTTCCGGCGGCGGCACCGGGGGTGTCGTCGACTACGCGCCGCTCACCGGCATCTACCTGAACTCTCAGATCGCCGAGGCCGATCGCATCACCGCCGCCCTGTCGGCGAGCACGTCGAAGGTGGCAGTGGCCACCCGCAAGATGGATCTGCTGGCCGAGAAGTCCAACGCCCTGCTCGAGTCCTTGGCAGCGGCGAAGGAGAGCGCGCGAGGGGCCATCGAGGAGGCGGCGCGCGCCAAGTCCGACCTCGAGGTGCTGGACGCCAAGCTCGAGAAGGCGCGAGACGTGGTCCGCGAGTGGGTCTTCCTCGTGTACTCCGGCGGCGCAGGCAGTTCCGACGTCGCGTTCATGATCGAGGCGATGGCCTCGCGGGCGGAAGACGTCGGTGACCCCCTTGGTGACCTGTCCTACCTGACCGAGCAGCGCACCCGCGCACTCCAGGACGTCCGGGTCCTCACCGCAGAGCAGGTCCGGCTGACGGCAGCCTCCGAGGCTGCGGTCGCCGAGGCAGCGGCGGCAACCGTGAAGATCCAGTCGGACAGATCCGCCCTCACCAAGGTCGTCGCCGCCCAGCGCGAGCTCGTCGGTGAGTTGCGGGCCCTTCAGATCGACGAGGTGGAGAAGGCCGGCCCGATCGCTTCCGTGCTCGTGGGTGCGCGGTCACCGAAGGCCAAGGCTGCGGCCGAACGCCTGCGCGACGCCCTTTTTGCCGTGTCCGGTGAAGTCACCGACATCGGCGAGCCCTGCACCGACGACACGGGCCTGTACCCCAACGGCCTTTACCCGCCGAGTGCCCTCTGCCCACTCTGGGGCGCGCCAGGGGAGAGTCTCAGCCCCGCGGCCGCTGCGGCGTTCAACGCCCTGAGCAAGAGCTACGCGGCGCAGACGGGTGAGCCGCTCTGTGTCACGGACTCCTACCGTTCACTCGCGGGCCAGATCGCCATCAAGGCCAAGCGCGGCCACTTCGCGGCGACACCCGGCACCAGCAACCACGGGCTGGGTCGGGCACTCGACCTGTGCGGCGGTGTCCAGGACTTCAGTTCTCCGGCACACCGCTGGATGAAGCAGAACGGGCCGCTGTTCGGCTGGTTCCACCCCTCGTGGGCTGCTGCCGATGGTCGCAAGCCCGAGCCCTGGCACTTCGAGTTCGCCGGCTGACCCAGCCGGCCGTCAGCTCACGCTGTGCTCGCCGTGCTCCTTGACCGGCAGCATGACCGCGAACCCGGCGGCGAGGATGAGCACGATGCCCAGGATCCCCCAGTACTGGGTGTTCTCCTGACCGGTCACCGCGGCACCGATGGCGATGAACACCCCGAACGCCGCGGGTGACAGGAACGAGACGACGCGTCCCGTCGTGGCGTACAGGCCGAAGATCTCGCCGTTCTTGCCCTCGGGGATCAGGCGTGCCAGGAAGCTTCGCGACGCCGCCTGGGCCGGCCCGACGAACACGGTCATCAGGAGGCCGAGCACCCAGAAGGTCGACGGCCCGCCATCGTGCAGGACGAAGATGGCGATGCCGAGGATGACCAGGGCCCCGAGCGAGATGAGGATGACCCGCTTGGGGCCGAGCCGGTCATCGAGCATCCCGAAGCCCATGGTCGCGAAGCCGGCGACGATGTTGGCAGCAGCGCCGAAGACGATGACGTCCCCGGCGGACAGGCCGAACGTCCCGGCGGCGAGGATCGCCCCGAAGGCGAACACTCCCGCCAGGCCGTCGCGGAACAGCGCTGAGGCGAGCAGGAAGTACACGGTGTGCCGCGAGGTGGTCCACAGGCCCCGGATCGAGGCCCAGACCAGGCGGTAGGAGTCCTTGGCGCCCACCCGAGGTGCCTTGGGCCGTGGCCGGTCCTTCAGCACGAGGAAGGCGGGGATGGTGAAGATCAGCGTCCACAACCCGCACAGCAGCATCGACACCCGGATGTCCATGCCGTCGGTGTCGGTCACGCCGAACAGACCGACCTCGGGCTGGATGAGGAGGAAGTACAGCGCGAGGAGCACGATGATGCCGCCGAGGTAGCCCATCCCCCACCCGAAGCCCGACACGCGTCCCACGGTCTTCCCCGTGGCGACCTGGTCGATCGTCGCGTTGTAGTTGACCCCGGCGATCTCGGAGACGACGGAGCCGACCCCGAGCAGGATCAGCCCGACCCACAGGAACGCCGGTTCCGGCTTCACGACGTACAGCGATGCGGACAACCCCGCGAGCAGCCAGGTCTGCAAGCGCAGGTTGCGCACCGTGCGGCCGGAGCGGTCCGAGTTCTGGCCGAGGACTGGGGCCAGCAGGGCGACGAAGAGCCCGGCGATCGCGGTCGAGATCGCGAGGGCTGTCGACGTCGCGTTCGTGGCGCCGAAGCTCGAGCTCGTGATGTACACGGAGAACACGAAGGTGGTGATGACCGTGTTGAACGGTTGGCTCCCCCAGTCCCACATCCCCCACGCGATGATCTTGCGCTTGGAGGTGGGTCCGGCCACATCGAGGGCAGTGGGGCCAGCGGCATCCATGGCGCCGGCGGGGGCAGTGGGAGTCGTCACAGCGCTGACGGTAGCGATATGGTGACGACGGGGGAACGTACAACACGGGAATTGAGCACCCGTACCCACCTGACGGGCACGTTGCGTCCGTTCAGCCGAAGGATCACGCGAGACTGTGAGTGCGGTCACGTCGAACCTTCGACAGCACCTGCTCACGGCGGAACAACGACCGGTATCCGGGCGTTGGATGCGCTAGACCCGGTCGGGGCGAACTGCCGATCGGGACACCACAGACTCGGGAGTTACCCATGGCAGAACGTAGCCTGCGCGGCAGCCGTCTCGGCGCCCTGAGCATGGAGACCGACCACAACGTCGTCCCCAGCGAGCGCAACATCACCACCTACCTGTGCCCCAACGGGCACTCCATCGAGCTTCCGTTCTCGGTCGAGGCCGATGTGCCGCACACCTGGGAGTGCCGCTGCGGGGAAGACGCAAAGCTCCAGGGCGGTGGCCCGCCGCCGGAGCTCAAGCCCGTCAAGCACGTGCGTACGCACTGGGACATGCTGCTCGAGCGGCGCTCCATCCCCGAGCTCGAGGAGCTCCTCGAGGAGCGCCTGACCCTGCTGCGCGAGTCGCGCGGTGAGCGCCCGCGCAAGCGCAAGTCCGCCTGACCGACCGCACCACCAGACACCGGATGCCGGGTACCCCACGTGGGGTGCCCGGCATCCCTCACATCGGGCGGGGTTCCACGTCGCCCGGGAAGCCCACACCGTGCGGCGGAAGCTTTGTCGGGTGAGGTGGGCGTTCATCGGGTGATCCGATGAACCGTCAGGTGTCGTCCGAGTCGACGACGCGCCCCTGAACGACCTCCCCCTCGACGACGTCCGGGCGACCACTCCGGGGCGTCGCTGACGGGCCAGGACCACCGGGCCACTCCCCCGACGGTCCGAGCAGCCGCCCGGCGACGACCGCCTGCAACCAGGCCCGGGTGATCGGGCGGGTCAGCGGCAGGATGAAGAAGAAGCCCACGATGTCCGTGACGAAACCCGGTGTGAGCAGCAGGGTGCCGCCGATCAGCACGAGCGCGGCATCGGCGAGCTGTCGACTGGGCATCTGTCCCGTGGTCAGGGCCTCCTGAAGGGCTGCCCAGGTGCGTGCGCCCTCACGCTTGACGATCCACGCTCCGAGCATCGACTCGAGGACGAGGAGCGCCAGCGTGGGCCAGCCGCCGATGACGCGGCCCACGGCGATGATCGCGGCGATCTCGACGATGGGGATGATCAGCAGGGCGAGGAAGACCCAGCGCACCACCCGGGGGCGCCGTCGACCGCGGGCGGCGTACGGTGTCGCGCCCGGCCTGCTCACAGTGAGTGCCACCTCGGCTGGCGCGCCCCGCCCACGAGGTCGCGCACCTGAGTGGCGCGGTGGCGTACTCCCCACCCGGTGATCCGCCGCAGCGACTCGGTCATGACGGCACGACTCATCTTGGAGTCCCCGACCTCACGCTCGACGAACGTGATGGGGACCTCGACGACGCGCAGCCCGCTGCGCACCGCGCGCCAGGTCAGGTCGGTCTGGAAGCAGTAGCCCTGCGAGGCGACGTCGTGCAGCCCCATGACCCGCAGGGCGTCGGCCCGGTAGACCCGAAAGCCGGCCGTCGCGTCGTTGACGGGCATGCCGAGCAGCACCTTGACGTAGATGTTGCCGCCGAGCGAGAGCGCCTTGCGGTGAAGGGGCCAGTTGACGACGGCGCCACCGGGCACCCAGCGTGAGCCGATCACGGCATCCGCGTCGGCTGCCGCCGCGAGCAGGGCCGGCAGGTGCTCGGGCCGGTGTGAGCCGTCCGCGTCGATCTCCACGATGGCGTCGTAGCCGCGCTCCAGGGCCCACTCGAAGCCAGCGAGGTAGGCCGCTCCGAGGCCCTCCTTGCCGGCCCGGTGCAGGACCTGGACGCGCGGGTCGGCCGCTGCGAGGGCGTCGGCCACCGCCCCGGTGCCGTCGGGCGAGTTGTCATCGAGCACGACCAGATCCGCGTCGGGCACCACCTCGCGCAGGCGGGCCACGATGACGGGCAGGGTGTCGCGCTCGTTGTACGTCGGGATCAGGACAGCGACACGCTGGATCGGCGGACGGGTGGTCTCAGACAACGGTGTGGTCCTCGCGGGGTCGGATCGACGGTGCGAGAACCCTAACGCTCCGGCGGCTGCGCACGCTCCCCACGACGAGCGCGAGCAGCAGGGCAGCGGCGAGCCATTCCGGCACCGGGCCCAGCCGATCCGAGGGTGAGAGCTCGTCGCGCACCACCGGCACCCCGATCTCCTGCTCCGCCGTGAAGAGCCCGGTCTTTCCCGACACCGACCCGTCGGGGGCGATGAACCCGGAGACCCCCACGGTGGACACGTGGGCCACCGACCGGCCGTGCTCGATCGCGCGGATGCGCGAGATCGCGAACTGCTGCTCGGACTCGGCGGTGTAGCCGAACGTCGCGTTGTTGGTCTGGACGACGAGCAGGCTCTCCTGCTCACCGGCGGCCAGGACGCTGTCGCGCATCAGGCCGTCGTAGGCGACCTCGAAGCAGATCGTCGGCAGCGCGGCGTAGGGACCCGCGGGCGTGGGCACCGTGAACACCCCGATCTCGGATCCCGCGACGAAGTTGCCGGCGAGGTCGACGGCCGGGCTGAAGCGGCGGAAGAAGTCGCGGTTCGGCATGTACTCGGCGAACGGGACGGGGTGCAGCTTGGTGTACCGCTGCGGCTCGACCCCTTCCCCGGTGTAGAACAGCGACACGTTGGAACTGGCACCCACCGGCTCGGCCAGCACGGCGCCGATGAGCAGGGGAACTCCCACCGCGGCGCGAGCCCGCTCGACCTGCGCCGCGGCGTCGGCGTTGCGCAGGGGGTCGATGTCCGAGGAGTTCTCCGGCCAGACGACGAGGGTCAGGTCCTCCGGTGCCCGGGGGGCAAGCAGTTCGGTGCCGCGGACGTGGTTGTCGAGGACGGCGCGTCGTTCGGCGTTGAAGTCCAGGCCTGCCTTGGGCACGTTGCCCTGGACGAACCCCACCGTCACGGCGCGGCCGTCCGTCGGCAGCGGGAGCAGGCCGGCGCCCCAGGGGAGCACGCTGACCGCCAGCCCCATAAGGAGCGCGTCGCGTCGCCGTTCCACGAGCGCGGATGCCGTGACGAGCAGCCCCGCTCCCACGGTCGCGACCGCGAGCGTCACCCCCGGGGCGCCGATCCAGCGGGCGACGTGGGCCAGCGGGCTGTCCGCCTGGCTGAACGCCAGGCGTGCCCACGGGAAGCCTCCGTACGGGGTGGTGCCTCGGGCCCACTCCTGCACGACCCAACCGAGCGGGACGAGAGCGACGGCAAGGGCCCGGTGCCCGGCATCCACCAGGCGCCGCCCGGCGAAACCGACGACCCCTGACATCGCGGCGATGTAGAGGGCCTGCAGCGTCGCGAGGGCGAACCAGGGCAGGGCCCCGACGTAGATGCCCGACCACGACAGCGTGGGCACGAAGAAGGCCAGCCCGGCGAGCATGCCCAGGGCGGCACCGCGGCGTCCCCCGGCCGTCAGGGTCGCAGCGCCGAGCAGGGCCACCCCGACCGGGGCGAGGAACCACAGGTCGGCGTCAGGGAAGGCGAGCCACAGGCACAGGCCTGCGGCGAGGGCGGCCGCTGGGCGCGCGGCATACCGAAGGGGGGTGGGCACGCGCCCACGGTAATTCACGCTGCTGACCCGGCTGGACTCAGCCCGCCGGGGGGACCACCACGACACCGCGGGCGGTCGTCGCGACCACCGGCGGGTCCAGGACGTCGGCCGCCGACTCCCCCCGCTCGGGGGCGCCGCGACCGACGACACGCACCTCGAAGTCCATCTCGCGCGACCGGCTCCCGACCCGCACGAGGGTCGCGGAGATCTCGATGACGTCACCGGCGCGCACGGGGGCGCGGAACTGCACGTCGGAGTAGGACGCGAACAGGCCCTCGTCGCCGTCGGTGCGGATGCACATCTCCGTGGCCACGTCGCCGAAGGCCGCCAGCGAGTAGGCCCCGTCGACGAGGTTGCCCGCGTAGTGGGCGTGGGAGTAGGGCACGTAGCGGCGATGGGTGACGACGAGGCCGACCTCGGCGCGGCTGCCGGGGGAACTGCCGTTGGCGCTGCTGTCCGTGGGTTCGGGGCTCATCGCTGCTTCCCTCTCGGGTCGGGTTCCGTGCGGGGGGTGACGAGGGCGTGCACGAGGTAGGAGGCGACCTCACCCGGGGTGGTGCCCCGGCCGAAGATGCGGTCGACGCCGAGGCTGGCGGCGGAGCCCTCCTCGAAGCGCGGGCCGCCGACGACGAGCAGCGGCACCTGCCCCTCCGGGAACGCCTCGCGGAACGCGGCGGACATCGCCTGGGTGTTGTGGATGTGGGCGTCCTTCTGGGTGACGACCTGCGAGACCAGCACGGCATCCGCTCGGACCTCGCGCGCCGTGTTGACCAGTTCGGGCACGAGCACCTGGGCGCCGAGGTTGTGCACCGTCATCTCGCGGTAGTACTCCAGCCCCTTCTCCCCCGCGAACCCCTTGATGTTGAGGATCGCGTCGATCCCCACCGTGTGGGCGTCGGTGCCGATGCACGCACCGACGACGACGAGCTTGCGGCGCAGCCGCTTGCGGATCTCGGCGTTGGTGTCGCGGGCGGACAGCAGCGGGAACTCCCGCTCGTGGACGACGACGTCGCGCACGTCGACGAGGTGGGTGACCGACCCGTAGACGACGAAGAACGTGAAGTGCGGGCCCATCGCCTTGGCGTGCACGAGCAGCGCCGGCTCGAGCCCCATCTTGGCCGCGAGCTGGAGCGCGGCACCCTCGGCACGCTTGTCGTGCGGCAGGGGCAGGGTGAAGGACACCTGCACCATGCCGTCGCCGGTCGTGTCGCCGTAGGGGCGCACGATCGGGCCGGGCTCCGCCAGGCTCGGCTCGCCGGGAAGGGCGTCCTCCATGCGGCGCTCGGCACCGTGGCGGCGGCTGCGGCTGCGGGCCTCCTGGGCCTCGGTGCGGGTCATCGGGTCTCCCCCGTCTCGAGAAGGTCGGTGGCCGGGTTGAGGTAGCCGTCGGCCTTGCGGACGACGCCCTCCAGACCCTTGCCCTTGGTCGGGGGCCGCTTCATCGACCCGAAGGTGCCGTCGGCGATCGCCGCCAGGAGCGGGGGGACCCCTGCGGTGCTGGTGTCGGTGACGATGGTGTCGAGCAGGTCGACCGCCTCGCCGAGCACCTGCCGGGCCCGGGTCTGGATGAGGCCGTCGCGCGGTGGGTGGAAGTCCTCGGTGAGCCCGCCCGCGGCATCCATGACGTACCGGACGTTCTGCAGGGCGAGGTCGCGGTCGGAGATCCACGGGGTGACCACGGCCTCGGTCATCATGCCGACGAGGAGGATCCCCTGCCCGGTCATCGCCCCGGCGAGGTTGAAGAAGCCGTCGAGGAGGTACCCGCGGAAGATGTCGCCGGTCATGTGCTTGGTCGGCGGCATCCACTTCAGCGGTGCCTCGGGGAAGAGCTGGCGGGCCAACAGGGCGTGCGCGAGCTCGAGGCGGAAGCTGTCCTTGACCGTGGGGTCGACCTCGAACGCGTGGCCGAGGCCCAGCTGCCAGTCCTCCAGTCCCGCCTCCTTGGCGAAGTACTCGTTGAGCAGCTGGCTGACGGTGACCGTGTGGGCGGCCTCGACGGCATCCGCGGTCGTGAGGTAGTTGTCCTCACCGGTGTTGATGATGATGCCGGCGCGGGCGTGCACCTGGCGGCTGAAGCGCTGGTCGACGAACGTGCGGATCGGGTTGATGTCGCGAAAGAGGATGCCGTACATCGAGTCGTTGAGCATCATGTCGAGCCGCTCGAGCCCGGCGAGCGCGGCGATCTCGGGCATGCACAGTCCGCTGGCGTAGTTGGTGAGGCGGACGTACCGGCCGAGCTCCTTGCTCGTCTCGTCGAGTGCCGCGCGCATGAGGCGGAAGTTCTCCTGCGTCGCATAGGTGCCCGCGTAGCCCTCACGGGTCGCGCCCTCGGGCACGAAGTCGAGCAGGCTCTGACCCGTCGAGCGGATCACGGCGATGATGTCGGCGCCTTCTCGAGCGGCGGCCTGCGCCTGCGGGATGTCCTCGTAGATGTCGCCGGTGGCGACGATGAGGTAGATCCAGGGCTTGCGCGGCGGGTTGCCGTGGCGGGCGATGAGCCGGTCACGCGCCGCTCGCTGGCGGTCGATGGTGCGGATGCCGCGGGCGATCGCCGTGCGACCGGCCTTGCCGGCCGCCGTGGCCGCCTTGCCCTGCGGGACCTCGAAGCGCACTCCCCCGCTGGCGGCCTTCTGGGCCAGGGTCAGCAGGTCGGGAGCCTCGCCGCGACGCAGGGCGTCCCAGACGGGGAGGGTGACCCCGTGCTCGAGGCCGGCGCCCTCCCGGACGGCGTCGACGAGGTGGTTGACCCACGGCACGTTCTCGTGGTCGGCTCCGGCGAGCCCGGCCAGGCGCAGCGTCGCCCGTTCGACCGAGACGGTGGTGTGGCTGCGGGCGAGGTCGACGACGGGCTTCCCGGCGCGGCGCGCGAGGGTGCGCGCGCGACGGACGGTGGCGGCGTCGAGGTCGAGGATCTGGCGTGGGCGTGAAGACACAGGGTCAATCTAGCAAGGATGGCGCAAGTATTGCGGCACTCACAGGTGTGGACGACAGTATCTGTTGGCGTCGACGATTGGCCCCGCGACGGTGTCCGTCGACGTGGAGGCCCTCACGCTCGAAGGTTCAGGCCTCGTGCAGCACCAGCCCGTCGCGCAGCGTGCGCCGGCAGGTCGGTCGCGGGGCACCGTCGGTGACCTGCGGCAACCCGTCGTGGCCGGCATCCGGCACGTCCCAGACGGCCAGGGTCGCGGGGGCACCGACCCGCAGCACGCCGCCGACCTCGCGCGCCGCAGCCCAGCCGCCGGCGGTGTGCGCAGCGATGGCGGACCGGACGTCGAGGCGGGCACCCGGCTCGTGGTGCAGCACCGCGGCCCAGACCGCCCCCCACGGGTCGAACGGTGTCACCGGGCTGTCGGACCCGAGAGCCAGCGCCACCCCGGCCTCGTGGAGCTGTGCGAACGGGTTGGTGCCCGGCACGCGAGCAGCCCCGAGACGTTCGGCGTACATGCCGTGCGGCCCTCCCCACGCGGCGTCGAAGGACGGTTGCACGCTCGCGACGACGCCCAGGCGCGCCATCCGGGCGATGCCCTCGGGGTCGACCATCTCGGCGTGCTCCAGTCGCGGCCTGGTGGCCCGCACGGTGTCGGGGCCGACCAGGGTCGCGGCGGCCTCGATGCCGTCGAGCACGGTGTCCATCCCCGCGTCACCGATGACGTGGAAGCCGCTCTGCACACCGGCGGCGGCACAGGCCGCGACGTGGTCTCGCACTCCGTCGGCCGTGCGGAACGCGGTGCCGGAACACCCGGGATCGTCAGCGTAGGGCTGGCGCAGCAGGGCCGTTCGTGAGCCGATCGAACCGTCGATGTTGAGGTCACCGGCCAGCCCCGCGGCCCCGTGCAGTGCCGTGAGGGCGCGGGCCTGCTCCGGGTCGGTGACCGGCTCTGCCCAGTACCCGACGGTGCGCGTCAGGTCGGGTCGGGTCCCGAGGTCGAGCACGTCGGCGAAGTCCTCGGCGCTCGTGAGCAGCGGGCCGCCGCACTCGTGGACCACCGCGAGGCCGACGGCCGCGGCCTCGCGCAGGGCTGCCTCGATGTCGTCGCGACGCTGCTGCCGGCTGCCGGCTGCGTCGAAGGATGCCCGCGCCGCGTTCTTGGCGTCCCGGGTGACGAAGCCGTGCTCGGTCCATCCCGGTAACCCCCTCGCCGCGGACATCATGGCGAGCGCACTGGAGACCACGGCCGAGTGGCCGTCGACCCGCGAGGCGTAGACCACTCCCCCGTAGCTCGCCCGGTCGAGTTCGGCTGACGTCATCGGGCGACCCTCGGCCCATGCCTGTTCCTGCCACCCGAACGCGAAGATCGGGCGACCGCCGTGGCGGCGGGCGGC
>NZ_DAORSO010000031.1:15918-24577 GCF_035443565.1 Ornithinibacter sp.
CCTGTTCCTGCCACCCGAACGCGAAGATCGGGCGACCGCCGTGGCGGCGGGCGGCCTCCTCGATGCGCCGCAGCGCCTGGGCGACGGAGGTGGTGGCGCCGAGGTCGACACCGCGCAGCCCCATGCCCGTGTGGGACAGGTGGACGTGCGCGTCGACGAAGGCCGGCAGCACGAGTCCGCCGTCGAGGTCGACGACGGTGTCGACCCCGTCGCGGTGCCTCGCGGCGCCCTCCTCGTCGCCGATCCACGCGATCCGCCCGTCATCGCCGACGACGAGTGCGGTTGCTCGGGGCTGGTCGGGGGTGTGGACGGTGCCGCCGCGGTAGAGCGTGGTGCTCACAGCGTGTGGGCGAGGCCGAGGACCTCGAGGGTGGTCCGCGCGATCTCGCGTTCCTCGTCGGTCGGGACCACCCAGACCTCGGCCCGGCTCTCCTCGCCGCTGATCCGCCGCTCGGGTGGCCCGCCGGCGTTCGGGCCGGCATCCAGGGCCAGCCCGAGCACCTCCAAGCCGTTGACGACGGCGGCGCGCAGCGGGGCGCTGTGCTCGCCGATGCCGCCGGTGAACACGAGGGCGTCGAGGCGGCCGAGCACGGCGGCGTAGGCCCCGACGTACTTGCGCAACCGGTGCACGGTGACGTCGAACGCGAGCGTCGCCGCGGCATCCCCGGCGTCGCGCCGCTCGACGATCGTCCGGAAGTCCGAGACCCCGCCGAGGCCGAGCAGCCCGCTCTCGCGGTTCAGGGCGCGGTCGTAGTCGGATGCCGTGAGTCCCGCCACGCGCTCGAGGTAGCCCCCCAGCGCCGGGTCGACGTCGCCGGAACGGGTGCCCATGACCAGGCCCTCGACCGGGGACAGACCCATCGACGTGTCGACGCTGCGACCGCCGTCGACGGCGCACGCACTGGCCCCGTTGCCCAGGTGCAGGACGACCATCCGCAGGTCGTCGACGGGTCGGCCCATCAGGGCGGCGGTGCGCCGGGTCACCCAGGCGTACGAGCTGCCGTGGAAGCCGTATCGGCGCACGTGGTGCTCGTCGCGCCACGAGTCCGGGACGGCGTAGGTGTACGCGGCCGGCGGCAGGGTTCCGTGGAAGCCGGTGTCGAAGACCGCGACGTGGGGCAGCCCGGGAAAGGCCTCCTGGGCCCGCACGATGCCCTCGACGTTGGCCGGGTTGTGCAGGGGTGCCAGCGGGGAGAGCACCCGCAGTGACTCCAGGACGACGTCGTCGACGACGACGGGCTGGGTGAAGCGTCGTCCCCCGTGGACCACCCGGTGGCCGATCGCGACGACGTGGTCGCCCACGCCGCCCCCGTGCTCGCGCAGCGCGGCGCGGGCCGCGGCGAAGGCGCTGGTGTGGGTCTGGCACGGCGCGTCCGACTCGTGGCGGGAGACCTCGCCACCGGGGCCGATGCTGTCGTGCCGCATGCGGCTCGCGCCGCCGATCTCGGAGACGAGCCCGACGGCGACCGTGTGACCGCTGGCGGCGTTGATCACCTGGTACTTCAGCGACGAGGAGCCGGCGTTGACGACGAAGACGTGCGGATCGGTGCTCACTGGGGCTGCCCCTGGACGGCGGTGATGGCCACCGTGTTGACGATGTCGCGCACGAGCGCTCCTCGGGAGAGGTCGTTGACCGGGCGGTTCAGACCCTGCAGGACGGGGCCGATCGCGACCGCGTCGGCGCTGCGCTGCACCGCCTTGTAGGTGTTGTTCCCGGTGTTGAGGTCGGGGAAGACGAGCACCGTGGCCCGCCCCGCGACCGGGCTGCCCTTGAGCTTGGTGGCGGCCACGTGCGGGTCGACGGCGGCGTCGTACTGGATCGGCCCCTCGACGAGGAGGTCGGGCGCGAGCTCGCGCACGATGGCCGTGGCGGCCCGCACCTTCTCCACGTCGGCGCCGGTCCCGGACTCGCCGGTGGAGTACGACAGCATCGCGACCCGGGGCTCGATGCCGAACGCGGCCGCCGTGCGCGCCGACGAGATCGCGATGTCGGCGAGCTGGGCGGCATCCGGATCGGGGTTCACGGCGCAGTCGCCGTAGACGAGCACCCGGTCGGCCAGGCACATGAGGAACACGCTGGAGACGACCGAGACGCCGGGGGCCGTACGGACGACCTCGAGCGCAGGTCGGATCGTGTGCGCCGTGGTCGTGATGCACCCGGAGACCATCCCGTCGGCCCGGCCTGCGTGCACCATCATCGTCCCGAAGTACGACGGGTCGACGACCCGGTCGAAGGCCTGGTCGTGGGTGACGCCCTTGTGCGCGCGCAGCGCCGCGTAGGTGGTGGCGAACTCCTCACGCCACGCACTGGTCGCCGGGTCGACCACCTCGGCGGCGGAGATGTCGGCCCCGAGCACCCGAGCCTTGTCGCGGATGACGCTCTCGTCCCCGAGCAGCGTCAGGCGCGCGATGCCGCGAGCGAGCACCTGGTCGGCCGCGATGATGATGCGCTCCTCGGCACCCTCTGGCAGGACGATGTGTGCCTGCGCCGCACGGGCGCGCTCGACGAGGTCGTGCTCGAACATCAGCGGGGTGACCGCTCGCTCACCGCCCGGGGCGTCGTCGCTCAGCAGGGCGTCGAGGGTGTCGATGCCCTCGGTGCGGTCGAGCAGGTCGGCCGCCGCCCGGACCTTGCGGGCCGAGGTCGCGGTGATGCGCCCCTCGACCCGCCCGAGCGCGGTCGCGGTGTCCATGGTGCCGAGCTGGCACGAGACGATGGGCAGGCGCATGTCGAGCCCGGCGATGAGCCGGTCGATCTGCGGCGAGAGGGCGAAGCCGCCGTTGAGCACGAGGCCGGACAGCGTCGGCAGCGTGCGCGAGTGGTGCGCGAGCAGCACCCCGAGCACGACGTCGTCCCGATCGCCGGGGACGATGACGGTCGAACCCTCGATGAGCCGGTCGATGACGTGCGGCATCGACATCGCGGCGACGACCAGACCCATGCTCTCGCGGTCGAGCAGCTCGGCGTCGCCGTGCACGAGGCTGCCGTCACAGGCCGCCATGAGGTCGCGGACCGTCGGCGCCCGCAGGAGCGGGGTCTCGGTGAGGGCCCACATCGGGAGCGCGCCGAGGCGGGTCGTGAGCGCGTCCAGGGCGGCGGCACTCTCCTCGGACCGAACCTGGTTGATGACCACCCCACCGACGTGGGCGTGCACCGCGCGGGCCGCGGCGACCGCGGCCGCTGCGCTGGCCGCGAGCTCGGCGTGCTCGCGGTCTCGGGCGGGAGCGACGAGCACCAAAGGGGTGCCGAGGTCCGCGGCGATCCGCGCGTTCGTGGCGAACTCGGTCGGCGCGACGACGTCGGAGAAGTCGGACCCCACGACGAGGACGACGTCATGTCCCTGGGCCATGGCGTGGAAGCGGTCGACCACGACCCCGAGGGCCCGGTCGTGATCGGCGTGCAGGTCGTCGTGGGTCACGCCCCACGCCAGTTCGGGTGCGAGGTCGGTGTGGGCCTCCTGGAGCAGCACCCGCAACAACTCGTCCTGGCCCCCGGCCTGGACGACCGGGCGGAAGACGCCAACCCGCCCGTGCCGCCGGGTGAGCCGGTTGACGAGCCCGACCGCGACCGCCGACTTGCCCGAGCGGGCCTCGGTGCCGGCGAGGTAGAGCCCCTTCACAGGACCGGGGTGGTGTGGGTCGAGATCGAGCAGCGGGGCAGGTTCATGCGCCAAGCCAACAAGGCGGAACCCGGTTTGGGCAAGTCCTACCCGGCCGGGCAGAGCGCGTCGATCTTCGTGCTCACGTCGGAGAAGGCGGCGTCGAGCTCTGACTGGGCCGCCGTGATGTTGGGGCCGATCTCTTCCTGCCCGTCGGCCACGGCGAGGGTGAGCGATTCGCTCAGGGCGTCGGCCTTCTTGTTCAGCTCACCGACCGCGGCTGCCACCGGACCGTCGGACAGGGCGGACAGGCGGCTGATGTTGGCCTTGACGGTGGCCGCCTTGACCCCGAGGTCGGCGGCCTGGGCCGCGATCTGCACCCGGGTTCCGGAGGTGTCCAACGGCGTGGACTTCAGGTCCTGGACGGATGTCTTCAGCTCGGCGAAGGCACTGCAGGCCTCACCGCTCGCACTCGCCTTGACACTCGCAGCGACACTGGCCGCTGCGCTCGCGGCCGGCGCCGTGGTGTCGGAATCGGAGGAGCAGCCGGCGATGAGCAGGGCCAGCATGAGGGTGGTGACGGCGGATGCCGCGCGAGCGGCGGTGGTGAGGTGCATGCGGGATTCCTCTGCGGGAGCCGGGTGTCGTTGCCTTGACGCTACGGACAGGGCCGCGCCCGGACGTCACCCGCCGCGGGTGAGCAGCAACTACTCGCTCAGGCGGCCCTCGAACAGCGCCCGGACCGTGGCGTTGCCCCGCACGAGGTCCAGCGCCAGGTCGGCGTGCCCGGGGACGTAGCCGTTACCGACGAGCATCCGGACGTCGGCGGCCAGGCCCTCGGCCCCCAGCGCTGCCGCGGAGAAGCTCGTCGCCATGGAGAAGAAGATGATCGTGCCACCCTGGGCGGTCGCGAGGATCGCCGGCTGCTCGCACCCCGGCACGTCGACGCAGACCACCGTGACGTCGGCGGGGCCGCCGGCGGCAGCAACGGCATCCGCGAGGCCGAGCGGTGAGCGGGCGTCGGCGATGACGACCCGGTCGGCCAGGCCGCTCGCGGTCAGCTGGTCGGCCTCCCGCTGGACCGGCACGACGCCGATGAGGTGCCCCGCACCCGCGGCGCGCGCGGCGGCCAGGGACAGCGAGCCCGACTTCCCGGCGCCACCGAGCACGACGACGGTGGGGCTCACGCCTGCGTCGACGTACTCCCCCACGACCCTGCTGACCAGGGCGGGGGCACCGCACACGTCCATCACCATGAGGGCGAGGTCGGGTGACATGTCCTCGGGCAGGCGGGCGGCGATCGACCGACCGAACAGCACCGCGGTCCCGGATGCCGGAACACGCTCACTGCGACCGTCCCAGCGCTCGAGCCCGTCGGTGAGCTGCAGCGGCGTCAGGGAGAGGGAGACGAGCGTGGCGACCCGGTCGCCCACGGCCAGCCCGAGTGGCGACTGCGGTCCGACCTCGGCGACGGTGCCGATGAGCATGCCGCCCGAGCCCGTCACGGGGTTCTGCATCTTGCCGCGGGTGGCGACGATGTCGAGGACCTCCGCGCGCACGGCGTCCCCGTCGCCCGCGTGCTTCTCGCTCAGCTGGCGAAAGGATGCCGCGTCGAGGTTGAGCGTCTCGACGTCGATGCGGACCTCGTCGGGCCACAGGTCGCCGCCGGCGTCCAGGACACGGGCCGCCTGCGGAAGGGCAGCGCCGGCGGGGTCGACGACCCGGTGCATGCCCACGGGGGACGAAGGGGTGGTGCGCACAAGAATCTCCTCATTGGCCAACACGCAGCCGCAGCATTTACGGTCAAACGTGACTTTGACGGCATCCATTGCGTATCCTGCCACGCATGACGCAGATCATCGACCAGCCCTACGCCTACCGTCGTCGCGAACTGGTCGAGCCCGACTGGACCCGCCTGCCGGGGTGGCGTGACGTCACCCCCGAGCAGTGGGCTGACGCGCAGTGGCAGCGGGCCCACTGCATCAAGAACGTCGCGCAGCTGCGCACCCTCATGGGCGACCTGCTCGACGAGCGGTTCTACGCCGACCTCGAGCGCGACCAGGCCGAGCGCGCCACGATGTCGATGCTCGTGCCGCCGCAGATGATGAACACGATGGTGCCCGCGACCGACGGCGTCATGCCCGGTGCCGGTGCCGCCTTCACCGAGGCGTTCTACGCCGACCCCATCCGGCTGTACATGCTGCCGGTCTTCAGCGACCGGCGCACCGACTGGCCGAGCCACCCGTTCTCCACGCGCGACAGCCTGCACGAGCACGACATGTGGGCCGTCGAGGGGCTGACCCACCGGTACCCGACCAAGGTGCTGGCCGAGATGCTGCCGACCTGCCCCCAGTACTGCGGCCACTGCACCCGCATGGACCTCGTCGGCAACTCGACGCCGCAGTTCACCAAGCTCAAGCTCGCGGGCAAGCCGGTTGACCGGTATGCGGCGATGCTCGACTACCTCCAGCGCACCCCGGGCGTGCGCGACGTCGTGGTCTCCGGTGGTGACGTGGCGAACATGCCGTGGAAGAACCTCGAAGGGTTCCTCGACAAGCTGCTCGAGGTCGAGACCATCCGCGACATCCGCCTCGCGACCAAGGCGCTCATGGGCCTGCCGCAGCACTGGCTGCAGCCGGACGTCGTCGAGGGTGTGGCCCGGATCAGCGCCAAGGCGCGCTCGCGCGGCGTGTCCGTCGCGATCCACACCCACGTCAACAACGCCCAGTCCGTGACGCCGCTCGTGGCGCAGGCGGCCCAGGCGATGCTCGACGCGGGGGTGCGCGACGTGCGCAACCAGGGCGTGCTCATGCGCGGGGTGAACAACACGACCAAGGACCTGCTCGACCTGTGCTTCGCCCTCCAGGACGAGGCGATGATCACCCCGTACTACTTCTACATGTGCGACATGATCCCGTTCGCCGAGCACTGGCGGCTGTCGCTGCGCGAGGCCCAGGACCTCCAGCACGGGATCATGGGCTACCTGCCCGGGTTCGCGACGCCGCGCATCGTGTGCGACGTGCCGTTCGTCGGCAAGCGCTGGGTGCACCAGGTCGAGAGCTACGAGACCGAGCGCGGGATGTCGTTCTGGCGCAAGAACTACCGCACCTCCATCGAGGCCGGCGACGAGCAGGCACTCTCGCGCGAGTACGTGTACTACGACCCGATCTACACCCTGCCGCAGGCCGGGCAGGACTGGTGGCGCTCGACCACCGACCTCGAGGCGACCCACGAGGCCGCCCTCGTGGGTGCGAGCGCCAGCCGCGCGGCATCCGCCGCCGACCTGCTGTAGGGCAGCCCTCCCCCGGCTCCGGGGGTGGTTCTACGCTGCGACGTATGGCGCGTCGAGACCCTTCCGGAACACCCGCCACGGTGACCCTCACCGCGGCGGGTGTCCCGTTCTCGCAGCACGTGTACGAGCACGACCCGGCGGCCCGGTCCTATGGTCAGGAGGCCGTCGACGCGCTCGGCCTGCCTGCCGAGCAGATGTTCAAGACGTTGCTCGTCGACACCGGCGCCGGTCTCGCGGTCGCGGTGGTGCCCGTCGCGGGGTCGCTGGACCTCAAGGCGATGGCGTCGGCGCTCGGGGTCAAGCGGGTGGGCATGGCGGATCCGGGTGCCGCGCAACGGTCCTCGGGGTACGTGCTGGGAGGCATCTCCCCCGTGGGGCAGAAGCGGGCGCTGCCGACGGTGGTCGACGAGAGTGCCGAGCTGTTCGACGTCGTCTACGTCTCGGGTGGGCGGCGCGGGTTCGACATCGGTCTCGCCCCGGCGGACCTGGTGCGGGTCACGGGTGCCGTTCTCGCCGACATCGCCCGCTGAGCAGAGCCGTCGGCTCGGCGTCAGGATGCCGGGCTGGAGCCTTTCGGGCGGGCGCGTACGTGCATGCGCTCGCCCTGGGGCCCGATGATCGACAGCAGCTCCACCGGCTGCCCGTCCGCGCAGCCGAACCAGTGCGGGGTGCGGGTGTCGAACTCGGCGACCTCCCCCGGGCCCATGACGATGTCGTGCTCGCCGAGCACCAGGCGCAACCTGCCGGACAGCACGTAGACCCAGTCGTAGCCCTCGTGGGTGCGCGGGTCGGGCACACTGCGGGCCTCGGGGTACAGCACGTGCTTGAACGCGCGCTGGCCACCGCGCCGTGCGGTCAGCGGGATGATCATCGCGCCCCAGGCCTGGATCGGCTTGGCGTGCACCCGGGGGTCGCCCGTCGCGGGTGCGTCGACGAGCTCGTCGAGCGTGACCCGGTAGGTGCGGGCGAGGGGCACGAGCAGCTCGAGCGTCGCGCGGCGACTGCCTGACTCCAGGCGGGAGAGCGTGCTCACGGAGATGTCCGTCTCCGCGGCGACGTCCGCGAGGGTGAGGTCGCGCCGGGTGCGCAGGTCGCGCAGGCGGCGGCCGACGACGTGCGGGTCGAGGTTTGCCATAGCGGCAACATATCTTGCTCTGTGCGTGATCGGTGCGCGACGGTGGCTCCATGAGCGAGCACTCCCCGGCATCCGGCACTTCCACGACGTCCAACCCGACCGACCCTGACGCCACGCCCGTCGACGTTGACGTCGTCGTCGTCGGTGGAGGGGGGGCCGGCCTGTCGGCTGCGACGGTCCTCGCGCGGTCGCGCCGGTCGGTGGTCGTCGTCGACGCCGGTCACCCCCGCAATGCCCCGGCGGCTGGCGTCCACGCCTTCCTCGGGCACGACGGGCTCCCGCCGGGCGAGTTGCTGGCTCGCGGCCGAGCCGAGCTGGCCTCCTACGGCAGCGTGGTCGTCGACGGGACGGTGGTGGATGCCGTGGTGCCTACGGGCGCCGACCGGGTCAGCGTCACGGCCGCCGACGGCACCAGGTGGTCGGCGCGCCACCTCGTCGTGACCACGGGCGTCGTCGACACGCTGCCCGATGTCCCCGGGCTGGCCGAGCACTGGGGCACCGGCGTCATCCACTGCCCGTACTGCCACGGCTGGGAAGTGCGTGACCAGCGTGTCGTCGTGCTCGCGACGTCCACCTCTTTATCCGTAGCAATCGGCACAGAGTCGTTCGATGTGTGCGCAGTTCTTGTCGGTC
>NZ_DAORSO010000032.1:0-1942 GCF_035443565.1 Ornithinibacter sp.
GTGTCCGAGGGGGGACTTGAACCCCCATGCCCAATAAGGGCACTAGCACCTCAAGCTAGCGCGTCTGCCAATTCCGCCACCCGGACGAGTGGTGCGGGCCCGGCCCGGGGAGGCCGTCCTGCGACCCGGAACATTACACGCATCGTGCGTCGGACCGAAATCCGATCCCCGGACGTCCTCTGCCGCCGCCCGATCGCGGCCCCGGCCTAGTGTGTCCTCATGCGTGAGACCACGACAGCAGCCCAGGACGAGGTCGTCCAGATCTGCCAGGACCTGATCCGGATCGACACGAGCAACTTCGGCGACGGTTCGGGACCCGGCGAGGCCGAGGCCGCTGCCTACGTCGTGCAGAGCCTGCGAGAGGTGGGGCTGGAACCGCAGACGTTCGAGAGCGACCCGGGGCGGGTCAGCGTGGTGGTCCGCATCCCCGGCGCCGACCGTGAGCGCGGCGCCCTGTGCATCCACGGCCACCTCGACGTCGTTCCGGCCAACGCCGCCGACTGGTCGGTCGACCCGTTCTCGGGTGAGCTGCGTGACGGCTGCGTCTGGGGGCGCGGCGCCGTCGACATGAAGGACATGGACGCGATGATCCTCGCCTGTGTCCGCGACCTCGCCCGCACCGGCACCGTTCCGCCGCGCGACCTCGTCATCGTGTTCTTCGCGGACGAGGAGGCCGGCGGGCGCAAGGGTTCGCACTTCCTCGTCGAGCAGCACCCCGAGGTCTTCGACGGGGTCACCGAGGCGATCAGCGAGGTCGGCGGCTACAGCGTCACCGTGACCGATCGCCATGGCGACGAGCGTCGCACCTACCTGCTCCAGACGGCCGAGAAGGGCATCTGCTGGCTTCGCCTGACCGCTCACGGCCGCGCGGGCCACGGTTCGGTCCCCAACGACGAGAACGCCATCGTGCGGCTGGCCGAGGCCATCTCCCGCATCGCCGCCCACACCTGGCCCCGCGAGTTCATCCCGTCGGTGCGCACCTTGCTCGAGGGCCTGGGTGAGCTGACGGGCACGAGCTGGTCCGACGAGGACCTCGAGGACCTGCTCGACCATCTTCGCGGGGCACAGGGCTTCGTGCGCGGCACCCTTCAGGACACGAGCAACGTCACCATGCTCGACGCGGGCTACAAGCACAACGTCATCCCGCAGCACGCCAGCGCCAACGTCGACTGCCGGTTCCTGCCCGGTCACGAGGAGCAGCTGCTCGCCACAATCACGGAGCTCGCCGGTGAGCACGTGAGCGTCGAGGTCCTCCATCGCGACATCGCCCTTGACGCTCCCTTCGAGGGCGACCTCGTCGAGGCGATGGTCGCCGCGCTGCGCACCGAGGACCCGGATGCCGTCGTGTTGCCGTACTGCCTGTCCGGCGGCACCGACAACAAGGCACTCTCGCTGCTGGGCATCACCGGCTACGGGTTCGCCCCACTGCGCCTGCCGGCCGATCTCGACTTCGCCCCCATGTTCCACGGGGTCGACGAGCGTGTCCCGGTCGACGCGCTCCAGTTCGGAGCCAGGGTCCTCGGGCGCCTCATCGCGACGTGCTGACGGCCCGCCGTGCCCGGATGATCCGACGGCGCAACCTGGTGCGGGTCCGACCGCCGACGTAGATCCTGGTGCGGTCGAGCTCCCAGTGCCCGTACTCGGCGTGCTCGGTCAGCAGACGGCGGATGTCACCCCGCGCGGTCTCCCGCCCGAACGTCAGGGTGAGGTACTCGTACTCGACCATCACCACATTGTGCCAAGCGGCGAGTACCGTCGACACCATGAGCGCTGACCCGCGTGCCGCCCTGAACACCCTCGTCGCCGCCCTCGAAAGGCACCTGGAGGCAAGCAGCGCTCGTCGCGGGGAGGACGACCCGGCTGTCATCGCCGCCTACGACGACCTCGCCGACGCCTTCGAGGACTACGACGGGGCGCTGTTCGACGCGTACGGCGAGATGAC
>NZ_DAORSO010000032.1:2042-23214 GCF_035443565.1 Ornithinibacter sp.
TGAGCGACCGGCATCCGACTCAGGTGTGCTCGATCGACACCTCGTCGAGCGCCGCCACGATCTGTTCCGGGAGGTCGACGTCCTCCGACTCGAGCAGCGCCGCGAGCTGGGTGGGGGTGCGCGGCCCGATGATCGGCGCAGCCACCGCCTGACGATCCCGCACCCAGGCGAGCGCGACGACGGCTGGCGCGACCCCGAGCCCGGCGGCCGCGGTGCGCACGGCCTCGACGACACCGCGGGTGTGCTCGCCCACGTGCTTGGAGGCGAACCGCCCGAACTCCTCGGAGGCCAGGCGCGAGTCGGCGGCCACGGTGGTGCGGTAGCGACCGGCCAGCACCCCGCGCCCGAGCGGTGACCACGGGAGGAGCCCGAACCCCAGCGCGGTGCCCGCGTCCACGAGTTCGTGCTCGGGGGCCCTCGCGACGAGGCTGTACTCGACGGAGTTGGCGACGAGCGGCACCCCGGATGCCGTGAGCAGGGACATCGTGCGGGCCGCCTGCCAGCCCACGTGGTTCGACACCCCGACGTAGCGCGCCCGCCCGGACTCCACGGCCCACAGCAGGGCGCTGACGGTCTCCTCGATGGGGGTGTTCTCGTCCCAGGAGTGGGCGAGCCACACGTCGACGTGGTCGGTGCGCAGCCGGCGAAGCGAGGTCTCGAGCTGGTGCATCATGGCCCGCCGGGAGCAGTCCACGACCCGCGTGCCCGTCGCCCGGCTGATCCCCGACTTCGTGACGATCACGACCTCGTCGCGGTCCGGGCCCTGGAGCAGATCCCCGAGCAGCTCCTCGGAGGCCCCTCCCGCGTAGCCGTGGGCCGTGTCGATGAGCGTCCCGCCCGCTGCCCGGAAGAGGCCGAGCAGGTCGCGAGCGTCCTCGGGGGAGGTGCGGGTGCCCCACGCCATCGTTCCGAGGCCGAGCCGGGAGACGGCCAGACCGGAGGCACCGAGGCGGCGGGTGAGCATGGCGGGCACCTTATCGCCCGAGGCCCTCGCTACCGTGGAGGCCATGGACCTCGCGATCACCTGCGGCTACGCCGGCATGGGACTTGGCACCGACACCCTCGAGCTCGTCCAGGTGGCCGAGAGCCTGGGGTACAGGCAGGCGTGGGTGGCCGAGGCGTACGGGTCCGACGCACCGACCGTGCTGGCCTGGTTGGCCGCGCAGACGAGCACCATCGGTCTCGGTGCCGGCGTCATGCAGATCCCGGCGCGCACCCCGGCGATGACCGCGATGACGGCCGCCACCCTCGACACCCTCTCGCAGGGCCGGTTCCACCTGGGGCTGGGGGTCTCCGGGCCGCAGGTGAGCGAGGGCTGGCACGGGGTGCGCTTCACCTCACCGCTGCAGCGCACCCGCGAGTACGTCGACGTCGTGCGGATGGCCCTGCGCCGCGAACAGGTCACCTACGCCGGTGAGCACGTGACCCTGCCGTTGCCGGACGGGCCTGGAAAGGCCCTGCGCCTGACGATCAGGCCACCGCGGCCCGACCTGCCGATCTACCTCGCCGCCGTCGGACCGCGCAACCTCCGCCTCGCTGGTGAGGTCGCCGACGGCTGGCTCGGCATCTTCTTCTCGCCGGAACACAGCGCCGACATGCTGGATGCCGTCCGCGCGGGACGTGGGGTCCGCGCGGCTTCCGAGGGAGCGCCGGCGGGCGACGTGATGGCCGGTTTCGACGTCGTCGTCACCGTGCCCGTCGTCGTCACCGATGACCTCGAGGCAGGGCGCGCCGCCGTGGCCGACTACACCGCGCTCTACATCGGCGGCATGGGCAGCCGGAAGCAGAACTTCTACAACGCGCTGGCTCGCAGGATGGGCTTCGACGACGCGGCGGACGAGATCCAGGACCTCTACCTCGCCGGTCGTCCCCGGGATGCCGCGTCGGCCGTCCCCTTCGAGCTCGCCGACGCCACGGCGCTCATCGGCCCACCCGAACGCATCGCCGAGCGCATCGGTCGGTACGCGGACGCCGGGGTGAGCACGCTGAGTGTCGCCCCGTTCGCGGCCAGCACCGCGCAGCGAGCCGAGGTCCTGAGGACGGTCAAGACGGCGTTGGGCACCAGCGCGCGCGGCGGCGGGACGTCCCGCGTCGGCGGATAGGATCGGCAGGTCCGTCCCCGCACACTGTTCAAGGAGATCAATGTCCCTCGCCGCACCGGCCTTCGACGTCGTCATGCTCGGAGGGGACATCGGGGTCTACTCGCTGGCTCGAGCCTTCCACGAGGCATTCGGGGTGCGTTCGACGGTCATCTCGAGGATCGCGACCGGCCCGGTCGACTCGGCGATCATCGACAACGTGCTGCTCGGTGCCGAGGCCAGCAACGAGGACCACATCGCCGAGCTGCTGCGCCGGGGCCGGGAGCGGACCGCAGCCGAGGCTGCGCTCGGGCGCGAGGCGACTCCGGTCATCCTGCTCGCGAACACCGACGGCTACTCGCGCCTGTTCGCGGCCCACCGGGCCGAGCTCGATGCGTTCTACCGCATCTCCCTGGTCGACGTCGCCACCCTCGACCAGATCTCCGACAAGGGCCGCTTCGCCGAGGCCTGCACCGAGATCGGGGTCCCCACCCCGATCACCCACATCGAGGACTTCTCCGGGGCCGGGGAGCCGGGCTGGGCCCCGTCGCCGATGACCATCCCGTTTCCCGTCGTCGCCAAGGCCGCGGCATCGAGCGTCCACGAGCTCGTCGACTACCCGGGCAAGAAGAAGGTCAACTTCATCCAGACCCCGGCCGAGCTGGACGACCTGTGGACCCGACTGAAGGATGCCGGGTTCCGCGATCGCTTCATCGTCCAGGAGCTCGTGCCCGGTGACGACACGTGGATGCGGTCGGTCACCGCGTACCGCGACCACCGCGGATCGGTCACGCTCATGTGCACCGCCCAGGTGCTCCTCGAGGAACACACCCCGTCGGCCCTGGGCAATCCCTGCGCGATGATCACGACCCCGTTCCCCGAGGCGATGGCGCACGCGCGCAGCCTCCTGGACCACCTGGACTACCGCGGCTTCGCGAACTTCGACGCCAAGGTCGACCCCCGCGACGGCTCCTTCCGCTTCCTCGAGGTCAACCCCCGCATCGGGCGGAACAACTACTACGTGACCGGCGCCGGCGCCAACGTGGCCCGATTCATCGTGGCCGACCTGATCGAGGACCGCGCCGCCGAACCGGTGACCGTCACCAACGAGATCGTGTACTCCGTGGTGCCCAAGAAGCTCCTGCTGCGCTACATCACCGACGAGACGCTCCGACGCCACGTCAAGCAGGTGATGCGCAAGGGCATCGTCCACCCGCTGCGCTACCGGGCAGAGGGACCCAAGCGCCGCGCCTACGTCCTGGCCGCGAAGGCCAACCACGTGAAGAAGTTCCTCACGTACTACCCGCGGCCCACCGAGAGCGGCTTCTGAGACCCTGTCTACAGCCAGCCACTGCGCTTGAAGGCCCGGTAGAGGCCGGCGCACACGGCTGCCATGACCCCGAGCACCACGAAGTAGCCGTAACGGAACTCGCCGTCACCGAGCCGGACACTGGCCGTGAGTTCGGGCATGAACTCGAAGTTCATCCCGTAGATGCCGGCGATCATCGTCGGGACGGCGGCCATGGCCACCCACGCCGAGATGCGCCGCATGTCGTTGTTCTGCTGCACGCTCACCTGCGCCAGGTGCGCGCTCAGCACGTCGGTGAGGAGGCGGTCGTAGGAGTCCGCGTGGTCGATGACCGCCTGCAGGTGGTCCGAGACGTCGCGGAACAACAACCGGAGCTCCGCCTCGGTGACCCTGGACGCGGCATCCGCGTGCAGTGAGTGCAAGGGCGCCGCGAGCGGGACCGCTGCCCGACGGAACTCCAGGACCTCCCGCTTGAGCCGGTAGATCGTCGAGGAGTCGACGCCGTCCCCGGAGAACACCTGCTCCTCGATGTCCTCGAGGTCGGTGCCCAGCTCCAGCTCGATGTCGCGGTAGGTGTCGACGATGGTGTCCACGATGGCGTGCAGGACCCCCATCGGGCCGTGGCGCAGCAGCGCGGGCTCCTTCTCGAGCCGTTCTCGCAGGCCGGCGAGCGGGCTGGCCTCGCCCCGGCGCACGGTGACGAGAAAGTGGTCCCCGATGAAGCACATCAGCTCACCGGTCTCGATGTCCGAGGACTCCTCGAGGTACCGCAGCGGCTTCAGGACGACGAAGACGGTGTTGTCGTACAGCTCGACCTTCGCCCGCTGGCGCCCCTTGATGGCGTCCTCGACGGCCAGCGAGTGCAGGCCCAGCTCGTCGTTGACCTCGTCGAACTCGGCCTGGGTGGGGTCCTTGAGGCCCACCCACAGGAAGTCACCCGGCGCGCCCTCCTCGCGAAGGGTCGCCAGCTCGTCACTGAGGTCCATGCAGGGCCGCCGGGCACCGCCGACGTAGATGGCCTGGTCCACGATCACGCCTCGCATTGTGTCCGATGGGGGCGCGCCGGCATACAGTCATCCCGTGGCCATCGTCCTGCTCCTGCGCCACGGGCACTCCACCGCCAACGAGCAGGGGATCCTCGCAGGCTGGACTCCCGGTGTCGGCCTCACCGAGCAGGGCCGGCGCCAGGCCTCGGACGTCGCCCGCCGGCTGTCGTCGGTGACGCTCGCGCGGGCCGTGGCCAGTCCGCTGCAACGCTGTGCCGAGACCGCCGCCCTGGCCCTTGCGGGTGCCGACACCACACCCGAGACCGACGACCGCCTCGGCGAGTGCCACTACGGAGCCTGGACCGGCCTCCACCTGGCCGAGGCGGCCAAGGACGACCTCTGGCGGGTGGTTCAGGACGACCCCGCCGCCGCGACCTTCCCACCGCACGACGTCTTCCGGGCCGAGTCGCTGCTCACCATGGCGCAGCGCGTCGTGGGTGCCGTGCGGGAGCTCGATGCCGAGATCGAGGCGGCCCACGGCTCGGATGCCGTGTGGCTGGCCGTGAGCCACGGTGACCCCATCAAGGCACTCGTCGCCGAGGCCGTGGGCGCCGGGCTGGCCGGCCTGCAGCGCGTGCGCGTCGACCCGGGCAGTCTGAGCGTCGTGCAGATCACGCCCACGCGGATGGTCCTGCTGGCGAGCAACACCACTCAGGGCGACCTCGCCCCCCTCGTGTCCGTGCCGCGGCACACCCCGGCCGGAGACGGTGCGGTGGGTGGCGGCGACGGTGGGTCGAGGCCCGAGGACCCCGAGCAGAACGGCCAGCACGGCACCTGATGGTGGCCGGCGGCCCCGCCGGTCGTTAGGCTTGTTGCAAACAAGTCGCAACAACTGCCCAGGCAGGAGCCTGCATGCACGTCCCCGACGGATTCCTCGACGCGCCGACCTCGGTGGCCACCGCTGCGGTGGCCGTCGTCGCCGTCGGCGCGTCGCTGCGCGGTGCCCGCCGTGAGCTCGACGACCGCACCGCCCCGCTGGCCGGCCTGGTCGCGGTGTTCATCTTCGCCGCGCAGATGCTCAACTTCCCCGTGGGGGTCGGCACCTCCGGCCACCTCATCGGGGCGACCCTCGCCGCGGTCCTCGTCGGCCCGTGGACGGCGACGCTGTGCATGACGGTCGTCCTCACCGTGCAGGCGCTGCTCTTCGCCGACGGGGGAGTGAGCGCCCTGGGCACGAACATCGTGCTCATGGGGGTCGTCGCGGTCTGGGTGGGCTACGGGGTCTTCCGTCTCGTCCTGGCGCTGCTGCCACGAATCCTCGCCTCGGTCAGCGCCGCGGCCGGTGTCGGCGCCCTGCTCAGCGTGCCCGCGTCAGCGCTGGCGTTCGTCGGCCTGTACGCCGTCGGTGGGGCCACACCCCTGCCGCTCGGCGCGATGGCCGCCGCGATGGGTGGCTGGCACCTCGTCATCGGTCTGGGTGAGGCCGCCATCACGCTGTTGGCGGTGAGCAGCATCCTGGCCGCGAGGCCCGACCTCGTGCACGGCGCCGCGGGCCGGCTGCCGACGCTCGAGCTCAGGACGACGGCGGTGAGCGCATGAGCACCGCAGGCACCTCCACCGACACCCGCCCCGAACGCACGAGGCGGTCCACCAGAGCCGTGATCGTCGTCGGAGTCGTCATCAGCCTGCTCCTCGCCGGGCTCGTCTCCTCCTACGCCTCCGGCCACCCCGACGGCCTCGAGTACGTGGGGCAGAGCCTCGGTTTCGGCGAGTCCGCCCGTGACTCCGCCGTCGCCGGGTCGCCGCTCGCGGACTACGCCGTCTCCGGGGTCGACGACGCGCGGCTCTCGGGTGGCCTCGCCGGAGTGGTCGGCGTGCTCGTGACCGGTGCGCTCATGGCAGGCGTCCTGCTGCTGGTCCGGCGCTCGTCGCGCCGCCGTCGCTGAGGTGGGCGGGGGGCACTCGCGACACCTGCACGTCGCCGGGCACACACCACTGCACCGGATGCCGGCGCACGCCAAGCTGGTCGGTCTGCTCACCTTCGTCCTCGCCGTCGTCTCCCTTCCGCGCGGTGCCCACTGGCCGCTGCTCGGCATGCTCGCGGTGGCCGTCGGGGTGCTGGCCTCGACCCGGGTCCCGTTCTCGCTCCTGCTTCCTCGGATGGTGGTCGAGGTCCCGTTCGTCGTCTTCGCCCTGGTGATGCCGTTCGTCGCGCTCGGCCCGCGGGTGCAGCTGGGGCCGCTGGAGGTGTCCGGGCCCGGCCTCGAGGCGGCCGTGACCCTGCTGCTCAAGGGCACCACGGGCGTCCTGGCGGCGATCGCGTTCGCCGTGACGACCCGCCCTCGTGACCTCGTGCTGGCCCTGCAGCACCTGCGCTGCCCGGACCAGCTCGTGCTGATCGTGGCCTTCATGGTTCGCTACACCGATGTCGTCATCGACCAGATGCGCCGCATGAGGGTGGCCCGCGAGTCCCGAGGCTTCGTGGCACGCTCACCTCGCGCCTGGCCCGCGCTCGCCTCGAGCTCGGGTGCCCTGTTCATCCGCAGCTACGAGCGCGGCGAACGGGTCCACCTGGCGATGCTGAGCCGCGGGTGGTCCGGACGGCACCCCGCCACCGTTCCCCTCGCCGCCACGCCAGCGCAGTGGGCCCTGGCCCTCACCCCGGCCACGATCGCGCTCATCACCTCCGTGCTGGTGTGGGCGCGATGAGCGTGCCCGTCCTCGACCTGCGCGGGGTCGCCTACTCCTACCCGGGGGGCCATCAGGCACTGTTCGGGGTCGACCTGCACGTGCACCGCGGCGAACGCGTGGCCCTGCTCGGTCCCAACGGTGCCGGCAAGACCACCCTGGTCCTGCACCTCAACGGCATCCTCGTCCCCGGCGCCGGGACGGTCACGGTCTCGGGCCTGCCGGTGTCCCGCGACAACCTCCTCGAGGTCCGTCGACGCGTCGGCATCGTCTTCCAGGACCCGGACGACCAGCTGTTCATGCCCACGGTGCGCGACGACGTCGCCTTCGGCCCGGCCAACCTCGGGCTGCGCGGCCCCGAGCTGGAGTCACGTGTCGTCGAGGCACTCACCCTCGTGGGGGTCGCGGACCTCGCCGACCGGGCCCCGCACCACCTGTCCTTCGGGCAACGCCGCCGCGTCGCGATCGCCACCGTGCTCGCGATGCGACCCGAGATCCTCGTCCTCGACGAACCGTCGTCCAACCTCGACCCCGCGTCCCGCAGGGAGCTCGCCGAGATCCTGCGCTCGCTCGACGTCACCGTGCTCATGGTCACCCACGACCTGCCGTATGCCGTTGAGCTGTGTGAACGCTCCGTCGTGCTCTCCGAGGGCTCGGTCGTCGCCGACGGTGCCACCCGCACCGTCCTCGCAGACGCCGACCTCATGGCTCGACACCGCCTCGAGCTGCCGACGGGCTTCTCGATCTAGGGTGGTGTTCATGCCCACCACCGTCTTCGACCCACCCGAGCGCTTCGTCGCCGGGACCGTGGGGCCACCCGGTGGCCGCACCTTCTTCCTCCAGGCCAGGGGGGAGGGCCGGCTCTACTCGGTGTCCCTGGAGAAGGTCCAGGTGACCGTGCTCGCCGACCGGATCAACGACGTCCTCGACGAACAGGCCGACGGCCTGGCCACCGAACCCTTCGGCGACGGTGACGTCGACCCGCTGGACACCCCGATCGAGGACGAGTTCCGCGTCGACACCCTGTCCCTGGCCTGGGACCCCAACCGCCGCGTCATCATCATCGAGTGCCACGACCAGGACCCTGCCGAGCTCGAGGGTCTCGACACCACCGAGCTCGAGGAGCTGAGCGGTCTCGCGCCGCTCGTGGACCAGCAGGTCACGAGCCTGCGGGTCGTCCTCACGCCGGTGCAGGCTCGTGCCTTTGCCCGCCGGTGCGCCCGCGTGGTGAGCGCCGGCCGTCCGGCCTGCCCGTTCTGCGGCCAGCCGCTGGACCCGACCGGTCACATCTGTCCTCGTGCCAACGGCTACCGACGCTGAGCTCGTCGACCTGCTGACGGCAGGCACGCTCACTCCCGTCGGCCGGCTCGTCAACTCCTCGAACGGTGCCCTGCTCTGCTCGGTGCAGGGCCCGGACTGCGACGCCGAACCGCTGCTCGCCATCCACAAGCCGGAGTCCAGCGAGCGGCCCCTGTGGGACTACCCGGACGGCACGCTCGTCGCCCGTGAACGGGCTGCCTACCTCGTCAGCACCGCCGGAGGTTTCGGGGTCGTCCCGCCGACGGTGCTGCGCGAGGGCCCGTTCGGCCCCGGCTCGGTCCAGCTGTGGGTGGGGCCGCTGGAGGGGGAGCGAGAAGTGCTCGTCGACGTCACCGCAGCCGAGGCGGTACCCCCGGGTTGGCTCGTCGTGCTCGAGGGCGAGACCCCGGAGGGCGAACCGGTCGTCGTGTCGCACAGCCCGGAGCCGGCGCTGCGCACCGTGGCCGTGCTCGATGCGGTGCTCAACAACTCCGACCGCAAGGGCAGCCACCTGATGCGGGAAGGGTCGATCGTGCGCGGGTGCGACCACGGTGTCAGCCTCGGGGTGGAACCCAAGCTGCGCACGGTCCTGTGGGGGTGGGCCGGCGACGAGATCCTCGACGCCGACCTCGCGCGCCTCGACGCCCTCGGGCAGGCCCTGGCAGGCTCACTGGCCACCGATCTGGCGGCGCTGCTCACGGTCGTCGAAGTTGCCGCACTGAGGGACAGGGTCAGCACCCTGCTGGCCACGCGACGGCATCCGCTGCCGACTCCGGGGTGGCCGGCGATCCCGTGGCCTGCGCTGTAGCCAGCGGCACGTAGTCTTGCCCGGTGAAGTCGTGGCCCTCGCCGTTCGTTCCCGCCGTTCCCGGTCAGGGTGAGCCTCTCGCCCTCTACGACACCCAGAGTCGCTCGGTGCGACCGGTGCAGGCCGGCCCGGTGGCCCGCGTCTACGTCTGTGGCATCACCCCGTACGACGCGACCCACCTCGGGCACGCCGCGACGTACGTGACCTTCGACCTCGTCGGCCGTGCCCTGCGCGACGCCGGGCACGAGGTCGAGTACGTGCAGAACGTCACCGACGTCGACGACCCGCTGCTCGAGCGGGCCGCTCGCGACGGGCGCGACTGGCGCGAGCTCGCGACCTCCGAGATCGACCTCTTCCGGGAGGACATGACCGCGCTGGGTGTCATCCCCCCGATGGCCTACATCGGTGTCGTCGAGGCCATGCCCGAGATCAGGACCGCCGTGCGCTCCCTCATCGAGAGCGGCGCCGCCTACGGGGTCCCGGTCCCGGCGGCCGAAGGCACCGGGCAGGACGTCTACCTCGACCTCGGGCAGGCCCCGTCATTCGGCAGCGTCTCGGGGTGGACCGAGGAGCAGATGGATGCCGTGTTCGGCGACCGCGGCGGCGACCCCGAGCGCGTCGGCAAGCGCCAGCGCTTCGACCCGCTGCTCTGGCGCGCGGCCCGCGAGGGTGAGCCCTCCTGGGACGACGAGGTGCTGGGCGCAGGCCGCCCCGGCTGGCACATCGAGTGCACGGCGATCTCGCTCGGGCACCTCGGACACCCGTTCGACATCAAGGGCGGCGGCAGCGACCTCGTGTTCCCGCACCACGAGATGAGCGCCGTGCAGGCACTGGCGCTCACCGGTGGCGACGTGTTCGCCCGCCACTACGTCCACCAGGCGATGGTGGGCTACCAGGGCGAGAAGATGAGCAAGTCCAAGGGCAACCTCGTGCTCGTCTCGCGGCTGCGTGCACAGGGCGTCGACCCGATGGCCATCCGCCTCGTGCTGCTTGACCAGCACTACCGCACCGAGTGGGAGTACACCCCGGCCCTGCTCGAGGCCGCCGTGACGCGGTTGGCCCGGTGGCGTGAGGCGCTCTCGGTCAACGAAGGTGCCGACCCGGCATCCACGATCGCGGCGGTTCGCGCAGCGGTGGCCGACGACCTCGACACGCGGGCAGCCCTGGGTGCGGTCGATGCGTGGGCCGACGCCACCCTGGCCGGCCAGTGGGACGACGCCGCAGCCCCCGGGGTGCTCGCGCGCAGCATCGACGCGATCCTCGGCATCCGCCTCTGAGGGGACTCAGTCCTCGTCGGTGCCCCGTCGGCGCAGGTAGCGCTCGAACTCCTTGGCAATGGCGTCACCGCTGGCCTCGGGCAGGTCGGCGGTGTCCTGCGCCTCCTCGAGGCTCTCGACGTACTCGGCGACCTCGCTGTCCGACGACGCGAGCTCGTTGATGCCACGTTCCCAGGCGCGTGAGTCCTCGTCGAGGTCGGCGTGCTCGATGGGGGCGTCGAGCAGTTCCTCGAGGCGGCTGACCAGGGCGAGCGTGGCCTTGGGTGAGGGGGAGTGACCGGCATAGTGCGGGACCGCGGCCCACGCTGAGACCGACGGGATGCCGACCTGGGTCGCGGCATCGGCCAGAACGCCGACGATGCCGGTCGGCCCCTCGTACGTGCTCATCTCGAGGTCGTGGCGGTGGCGGGTGTCCTCGCTGTCCGAGGTCGCGGAGACCGGGATCGGCCGGGAGTGGGCGACATCAGCCATGAGAGCGCCGAGGGTGATGACCATCGACACGTCGGTGGCCTGCGCGAGCTCCATGAGCTCGATCGCGAAGGCGCGCCACCGGAACGACGGCTCGACACCCTGCACGAGAACGACGTCGCGCCCGAGCGAGGTGTCGGTCGCGACGAGCACCCGCGTCGTGCGCCAGCTGATCCGTCGTTTGCCCCCCTCGAGGAGGACTCGCGGACGGTTGACCTGGAAGTCGTAGTAGTCCTCGGGGTCGAGGGCGGCGACGACCTCGGCGTCCCAGATCTCGGCAAGGTGCTCGATGACCGCACTGGCGGCCTCGCCGGCGTCGTTCCACCCCTCGAACGCCGCGATCATCACCGCGTCCTTCAGCTCGGGCAGGTCGTCGAGCTCGATCACCGGGGCCTCCTCGTCGTCGGAGCACCACCCTACGGCTCCGTAGACTGATGTCTCATGAGCCTCCCCGCAGCAGTCCTCTGGGACATGGACGGAACCCTCGTCGACACCGAGCCCTACTGGATCGCCGCGGAGCACGACATCGTCGAGGAACACGGTGGGACGTGGACCGAGGAGCTCGCCCACCAGCTCGTCGGCCAGGACCTCCTCGTCGCGGCGACGTTCATCCGGGACAACTCCGCCGTCGACTGGTCTCCCGAGCGGATCGTCGACGAGATGCTCGGTCGGGTCATCGGCAAGGTCAGCGAGCACATCCCGTGGCGGCCGGGTGCCCGTGAGCTGCTGGAGGCCCTCAAGGCCGAGGGGGTCCCGAGCGCGCTGGTCACCATGTCGTGGCGCTCGTTGGCGGATGCCGTGCTGGGCGCCCTGCCCGAGGGCACCTTCGACGTCGTGGTCACCGGCGACGAGGTGTCGCACGGCAAGCCGCACCCGGAGCCGTACCGGGCCGCCGCCCGCTTGCTCGGCGTGTCGCCGGAAGACTGCGTGGCGATCGAGGACTCACCGACCGGGGTGCGGTCAGCCGTCGCAGCGGGCGTGCCGACGCTGGCCGTGCCGCACGTCGTCTCCGTGCCCGAGATGGCGGGCGCGGTGCACCTAAACTCGCTGGCCGGGCTCACCCCGAGCCGGGTGGCCGAGCTCGGTCGTCAGGCCCAGGCGTCGGTGTCGGCGAACACCTGACCGGGTGCCCGACGTCCGGATCTGGCCATGAGCGGACGTTCGTAGCTGCGCCGTCGGACGTGCAATGGCGCTTGCTCAGCGCCCCGCTGAGCGTGGCGCCCAAGGGGCTCGGGCCGCTTTGCACGTCCGGCGGCGCAGCCGTACGGAACTGGCCAGACACCGATCCTGAGGGAAGTCTCTACGTAGCCGCGTTCAGGGAGGCGCCAAGAACAAGACGCACGTCAACACCCGGGATGGCAGAGTGTCACCTGTGAGTGGATCCCGGGTGACGGATTCGGCGCCGCGGGTGCACGGCACATCGTTGTGGTTGACCTGGGCGGCGTTCGTGCTGGCGGTGTGCGCCGCCCTCGCGGTCTTCGCCTACCTTCAGCCGGCACGCAACGGCACGTGGGTCAGTCTTGCCGTTGCCGTCAACGTCTTGTTCGCACCGCTTCTTGCACGGCCGCCTTGGACACGCGGACGCATCCTGGTGAGCGCTCTCGTCTGGCTCGTGCTCGGCTTCCTCGGGGGGTACTTCTTCGGCACCCCCGTCGTCTACGCCGGTGTCCTCCTGGGCGCGGCGACACTGGCCGAGCAGCTCGTGCGGCGGGTACGGCTGACAGCCCCATCCACGTGCGTCAACTGGCTGATCAGACCGCGGAGCCTCGACCACGTCCCAGACGCCGGTTGGCGTCCATCACTCCGTGGCGCACCGCAAGGCGGATCACGAAGTACAGGATCAGGGCTGGAACGACCAGAAGGACCAACAGGTAGAGAAGCTCGAGGGGGTGCGGTGCCATGCCCACGACCGTACCGGTCACCCGCGCTCAGTCTGTGGCCAGCGCAGACACGCCTCAGGACGAGTTGCCGTCCCCACTGGAGATGACCCGGCCGCCCTCGCCGTTGCTGTTCGGCATGTAGTTGCTCCCCGGCGGGCGGTTCGAGGGCGGGCTGTCGGCTACGAGCCGCTCCAGGGCGTCCTTCAGGCGCCGCAGCAGCCCCGGGCCGCGCTGTGCACTCGGAGCATGCTTCCCGTGCACGTGGGTGGCTACGCCCTCGGCCACGATGAAGCCGCCCACGGCATCAGCCGCGGTACCGGTGCCAACCATCCCCGGAGCCGCAGCCATCGTGGGGTTGTAGTGGCGGTCGCACAGCCGCTCGCCGCTGGGCCCCGTGGCACTGGCTTCCATCCGGCACTTCGAGCACCTCATGACGACCTGCCTTCCCCCGGAACGCCGTCGGCCCCGGTAGGCAATTCTACCAGCGTGGAACTCGGCAGACCCGGGATTCAGTCGTCGGCAGGGACCACCTCACCCGAGCGGGCCGGGTCGAGCGCGAGCAGCCCAGCACGCTCCGGAAGCGGGGGAGGAGTACCGCCCCATGCGGGACAGAGGTCCTTGAAGTCGCACCAGTCACACAGCTTGGAGGTGCGCGGGCGCCAGTCACCGGTGCGTGCGGCGTTCGCCACGGCATCCCAGATGGCCCGCACGTTGCGCTCGACCCCGCGCAGGTCACGCTCGTCAGGGGAGTAGCGCACCACCTCGCCGTTGCCGAGGTAGACGAGCTGGAGCAGCGCCGGGATCGTGCCGTGGATGCGCCACAGCACCAGCGCGTAGAACTTCATCTGGAACAGGGCCTTGGCCTCGAAGAGCTCGCTCGGGGAACGGCCGGTCTTGTAGTCGACGACCCGCATGGCCCCGTCCGGGGCGACGTCGAGCCGGTCGACGTACCCGCGCAGGGTGAGCCCCTCCACCTCGGCCTCGACGTAGAGCTCGCGCGCGGCCGGCTCGAGGCGGGTCGGGTCCTCGAGGGTGAACCACTGCTCGACCAGGGCCCCGGCAGCGGCATACCAGCCCTGCTCGGTGAGCTGCTCGTCGTCCTCGATCATCGTCGCGAGCTCGGGCCGCTCCTCGACCAGCGCCTGCCAGCGCGGTTCGACCAGGGCCAACGCCGCCTCGGGGGTGCGCTCCTGCGCCGGAAGGTCGAAGAGGTGCTCGAGCACCGCGTGCACCAACGTGCCGCGGGCCGCAGCAGGGGAGGGCGGACCCTCCAGCTTGTCGATCGTGCGGAAGCGGTAGAGCAGGGGGCACTGCTTGAAGTCCGCGGCGCGGCTCGGGGACAGTGCGGGATTCATGGGGCACACGCTATGCCGAGCCACCGACACCGGTGCCACGGCATCCACAGCCTCGGCACCCACGCCAACGGCATCAGTCCTCGGGCTGGTACCCCAGGTTCGGCCCCAGCCAGCGCTCGGCCGTGCGCAGGTCCCAGCCCTTGCGCTCGGCGTAGGACTCCACCTGGTCGCGCCCGAGCCGGCCAACGACGAAGTACTGGCTGTCAGGGTGGGCGAAGTACCACCCCGACACCGACGCACCGGGCCACATGGCCATCGACTCGGTGAGCCGGATGCCGGTGCGCTCCTCCCCACCGAGCAGCGCCATGAGCGTCTCCTTCTCGGTGTGCTCGGGGCAGGCCGGGTAGCCCGGCGCTGGCCGGATGCCGGCGTAGCGCTCGTGGATCAGGTCGTCCATCGACTGGTGCTCGTCGGGTGCGTACCCCCACAGCTCACGGCGAACCTTCTCGTGCAGCCGCTCGGCAAAGGCCTCGGCAAGGCGGTCGGCCAACGACTCGAGCAGGATCGCCGAGTAGTCGTCCAGGTCGGCCTTGAACGCCAGGAGACGCTCCTCCAACCCCAACCCGGCGGTCACGGAGAAGGCGCCGACGTGGTCGGCGATACCGGTCTCCTTCGGGGCGATGAAGTCGGACAGGCACTTGTTCGACACCCCCTCACGGTGCTGACCCTGCTGACGCAGCCCGCGCAGGGTGGTGAGCACGGTGGTGCGTGCCTCGTCGGCATAGACCTCGATGTCGTCGCCCACCCCGTTCGCCGGGAAGATCCCGACCACCCCGCGAGCGTGGACCCAGCGCTCGCGCTCCATCCGGTCGAGCATCGCGTTGGCGTCGGCCAGCAGCGACCGCGCCTGCTCCGACGTCGCGGCGTTGTTCAACACGTCGGGGTAGCGGCCCTTGATCTCCCAGGCCCCGAAGAACGGCGTCCAGTCGATGTAGGGCCTCAGCTCGGCCAGGGGGAAGTCCTCGAAGACCCGGGTGAACTGGGTCGCGGCCCGGTGCCAGTGTGCATCGGGACGACCGGACCACCGGTCGGCGCTCTGCTGCGCCAGCAGGTGGGGCCGCATCGGACGGTAGGAGGCCCAGTCGAGCACGGGCCGGTTCGCCCGGGCCTGCTCCAGCGAGGCCAGCGGCCGCTCGCCGGCCTTGGCGGCGTGCCGTGCCCGGATCGCGTCGAAGTCGGCGCTCACGCCGTCGAGGAAGGCACCCCGCTGCTCGTCGGACAGCAGCTGGCTGACCACGGGCACCGAGCGCGACGCGTCCTTCACCCAGACCACCGGCCCGTGGTACTTCCCGTCGACCTTCACGGCCGTGTGGGCCCGTGAGGTCGTCGCCCCGCCGAGCAGCAGCGGGATCTCGAAGCCCTGACGCTCCATCTCGGCCGCGACCCGCACCATCTCGTCCAGGCTCGGGGTGATCAGACCGGACAACCCGATGATGTCGGCCCCGACCTCCTTCGCGGTGTCGAGGATCTTCTGGGTCGGCACCATGACCCCGAGGTCGATGACGTCGTAGTTGTTGCACTGCAGCACCACACCCACGATGTTCTTGCCGATGTCGTGCACGTCGCCCTTGACCGTGGCCGTGACGACCAGGCCCTTGCTCTTCAGGCGGGCGGCCTCGTCCTTCTCCGCCTCGATGTACGGGATGAGGTGGGCCACCGCCTTCTTCATGACCCGCGCCGACTTCACGACCTGCGGCAGGAACATCTTGCCGTCGCCGAAGAGGTCACCGACGACGTTCATGCCGTCCATGAGCGGCCCCTCGATCACCTCGAGCGGACGCCCACCCGCAGCGGCGATCTCGAGGCGCAACTCCTCGGTGTCGTCGACGACGAACTCGTCGAGCCCCTTGACCAGCGCGTGCGTGATCCGTTCGCGCACCGGCAGCGAGCGCCACTGCTCGGCCGCCGCATCGGCCACCTCCCCGCTGCCGCGGTACTCCTCGGCGATCTCGAGAAGGCGGTCCGCGGCATCCGGACGGCGGTTGAGCACGACGTCCTCGATCGCGTCGCGCAACCTCTCGTCGACGGTGTCGTACACCTGGAGGGCCCCGGCGTTGACGATCCCCATGTCCATCCCGGCCTTGATGGCGTGGAAGAGGAACACGGCGTGGATGGCCTCGCGCACGACGTTGTTGCCGCGGAAGCTGAACGAGACGTTGGAGACACCCCCGGACACCAGGGCGTGCGGCAGGTTCTCCTTGATCCACGCCGTGGCCGAGATGAAGTCGATGCCGTAGGCCGCGTGCTCCTCGATGCCCGTGGCCACCGCGAAGATGTTCGGGTCGATGATGATGTCCTCGGCCGGGAAGCCGACCTCGTCGACGAGCAACCGGTAGGCGCGGCCACAGATCTCGCGGCGCCGCTCGAGGTTGTCGGCCTGCCCCTGCTCGTCGAACGCCATGACGACCACCGCGGCGCCGTACTTGCGCGCGAGCCTGGCCTGGTCGAGGAACGCCGCCTCGCCCTCCTTCATGGAGATCGAGTTGATGATCGGCTTGCCCTGGGTGACCTTGAGCCCGGCCTCGATGACCTCCCATTTGCTCGAGTCGATCATCAGCGGCACCCGGCAGATGTCGGGCTCGGTCGCGATGAGCTTGAGGAAGCGGTCCATCGCCGCGACCCCGTCGATCATGCCCTCGTCCATGTTGACGTCGATGACCTGCGCGCCGGCCTCCACCTGCTGGCGGGCGACCCCGAGAGCGGTGGGGTAGTCCTCCTCGGTGATGAGCCGTCGGAACCGCGCCGACCCGGTGATGTTGGTGCGCTCGCCGACGTTGACGAAGAGGCTGTCACCGTCGATGACGCACGGCTCCAGACCGGCCAGGCGCAGCGCGGGGGGCACGTCGGCTGGTGGCCGCGGCACGCCGTGGGATGCCGCCTGCGCGATCGCCGCGATGTGGTCCGGCGTGGTGCCGCAGCAGCCCCCGACGATGTTGACCAGGCCAGATGCCGCGAACTCACCGACGACGCGCGCCATCGCCTCGGGTGTCTCGTCGTACTCACCGAAGGCGTTGGGCAGCCCGGCGTTGGGGTGCGCGGAGACGAAGCAGTCGGCGATCCGGGACAGCTCGGCGACGTAGGGACGCAGCTCGCCGGCACCGAGGGCGCAGTTCAGGCCGATGGCCAGCGGGCGGGCGTGGCGCACCGAGTACCAGAAGGCCTCGGTGACCTGGCCGGAGAGGGTGCGCCCGGACGCGTCGGTGATGGTTCCCGAGATCATCACCGGCCAGCGGCGCCCGTGCTCCTCGAACAGGGTCTCCAGGGCGTAGATCGCCGCCTTGGCATTCAGGGTGTCGAAGATCGTCTCGACGAGAAGCACGTCGGCACCGCCGTCGACGAGCCCTCGCGCCTGCTCGAGGTAGGCCTCGACGAGCTCGTCGAAGGTGACGTTGCGGGCCCCGGGGTCGTTGACGTCGGGGGAGATGGATGCCGTGCGGTTCGTCGGTCCCAGCGTCCCGAGGACGTACCGCGGGCGGTCCGGGGTGCGGGCCGTCATCGCGTCGCACTCGGCGCGCGCGAGCGCGGCCGCCGCGACGTTGAGCTCGTAGGCGACGTCCTGCATGCCGTAGTCGGCCAACGAGATCCGCTGCGCGTTGAAGGTGTTGGTCTCGAGCAGGTCCGAGCCCGCTTCGAGGTAGGCCCGGTGGATGGCGGTGATGATGTCGGGCTGGGTGAGCGCCAACAGGTCGTTGTTGCCCTGTTGGTCGTCCTGGTGGTCGGCGAACCGGTCGCCCCGGTAGTCGGCCTCGGACAGCCCGTACCCCTGGATCATCGTGCCCATCGCCCCGTCGAGCACGAGGACCCGCTCGCGCAGGGCGGCGGTGAGGTCGGAGGTGGCGTCCGGGCGGTGGGCAGCAGTCACGTCGAGTCGTCTCAGTCAGGGTTGAACGGGCAAGGGCAAGTATGGCGCGACCTCACGTAGGGTCCGTGGCATGCCCGATCCGCAAGCACCATCCGGCTCGATCCGGCTCGGCCGGGTTGCCGGGGTGCCGGTCTACCTGGACCGCACCTGGCTGATCCTCGGTGCCTTCATCGCGTGGACGGGCTGGCAGGCCGGCCGTGACCTCGGGACGACGACGGGGATCGCGTATGCCGGGTGGCTCGTCCTCGGCATCCTGACCGCCGTGCTGGGGCACGAGATCGCGCACGCCGTGGCCGGACGGATGCTGGGTTTTCGCGTGCACCGCATCGTCGCCACGCTGTGGGGTGGGCACACGTCCTACGACGGAACCGGGTCGACCCCGGGACGGGCTGCGGCGATCGCCGTGAGCGGCCCGCTGGCCAACCTCGGCCTCGCGGGGATCGGCTGGATCGGCCTTCAGGCGCTGACCGGGCCGGTGGCGCAGTTCGTGCTCTGGTGGTTCGTGGCCATCAACCTCCTGCTCGCCGCGTTCAACCTCCTGCCCGGCCTTCCACTGGACGGTGGGCAGGTCGTGCACTCCCTGGTGTGGAAGGTCAGCGGTCGGCGGGACACGGCGCTCCTCGTCGCCGGCTGGCTGGGTCGCCTCCTCACCGTCGCGGTCGTCGTGTTCTTCGCCGTCCTACCCGTGGTCCAGGGCGTCGTCGACCCCTTCCGGCTGCTCCTGGTCGCCGTGATGGCGTGGGTCCTGTGGTCCGGCGCCACGGCGGCGCTGCGTCGAGCCCCCTTCGAGCGGCTGCTCGACCGGCTCGACGCCGAGGAGGTCATCGAGCCGGTCGGGATCGTGCGCGCCGACACGCCCGTCGGCCACCTGATCGGGGCTGACCGCCGTCTGCTCGCCATCGACGACCGTGGGGTGCCGATCCTGCTGGTGCCGACGGCATCCGCCGACGTCCCCGACCTCACCACCCTCGACCCGGCCACCCCGGTGTCCTCCCTCCTCGTGCGGCTGCCCGACACCTCACTCATCGAGCTCGCCCCCGGTGCCAGCGTCGAGCCGCTGCTGCGTGCGATGGCGCTGTCCGGCAACGGGGTGGTCGTCGTCGTCTCGAACGGTGCGGTGCGGGGCCTCGTCACCGCTGACCGCCTCAACGCCGTGGCCGAACGCCACCTGCGTCGCAACTAGACTCCCCGCCCATGACCTCACCGACCGGCGCCGAGCTGCGGCGTGGCCCCTTCACCGCGGGCGAGCGCGTCCAGCTGACCGACCCCAAGGGCCGCATGCACACCATCGCCCTGGCCCCGGGCAAGCAGTTCCACACCCACCGGGGGTACCTCGCCCACGACGACCTGATCGGTGCCCCTGACGGCTCGACGATCAAGAACACCGCCGGCGTCGAGTACCTCGCGCTGCGCCCGCTGCTCGCCGACTACGTGATGTCGATGCCCCGGGGCGCCGCGGTGATCTATCCCAAGGACGCCAGCCAGATCGTCATGATGGCCGACATGTTCCCGGGTGCGGTCGTCGTCGAGGCCGGGGTCGGCTCCGGAGCGCTGTCGATGTCGCTGCTGCGGGCCGTCGGCGAGACCGGTCGGGTGCACTCGTTCGAGCGTCGGGAGGACTTCGCCGAGATCGCCAAGGCCAACGCCCGCGAGTACTTCGGCGGTGACCACCCCGCGTGGACCGTCACCGTCGGTGACCTCGTCGAGGCGCTGCCGCGCACGGTCGAGAACGCAAGCGTCGACCGGGTCGTGCTCGACATGCTGGCGCCGTGGGAGTGCCTCGAGGTCGTCGCCGACGCGCTCACCCCGGGCGGGGTGCTGCTCTGCTACGTGGCGACAGCCACCCAGTTGTCCAAGGTTGCCGAGGCCATGCGCGACGCCGACCTGTTCACCGAGCCACAGGCCTGGGAGACGCTGGTGCGCGGCTGGCACCTCGAAGGCCTGGCCGTCCGTCCGCAACACCGGATGCACGGGCACACCGGGTTCCTCATCACCACCCGCCGCCTCGCACCGGGGGTCACGCCCCCGCTGCGCAAGCGCCGCCCGGGCAAGGGGTACGTCACGGGCGAGGAGGCGACCGAGCAGGACTGGACCCCCGAGGCCATCGGCGAGCGGGTCCCCTCGGACAAGCGCGTGCGCCGCGTCGTGCGTTCGGTGACCGACACCTCACCGCTTCCGTGACGCACGCGGGTTATCGTCGACCATGAGCACCGACGAGCCCACGGCCGAGCAGGCGGGCACCCGCGAGAGCCTCGAGGCCCAGCGGGAGTCACTCGAGGCCGAGATCACCGCCCTGCGCGCCCAGGGGCAGGCCAGGCCCGCCCAGCTGCGCACCCTCGAACGTGACCTCGCCGGGCTGCGGTCCCAGCTCGCGACGATGTCCGCGCAGAACGAACGACTGGTGCGCACGCTTCGGGACGCCCGGGAGCAGATCGTCACGCTGAAGTCCGAGGTCGACCGGCTCGCCCAGCCCCCCGCCGCCTACGGCATCGTCATCGAGACCTTCGAGGACGGCACCGCCGACATCCTCACGAGCGGGCGCAAGATGCACGTTGCCGTCAGTCCTTCGCTCGACGCGGACACCCTCCAGGCCGGCCGCGAGGTCATGCTCAACGAGGCGATGAACGTCGTCGCGGTGCACGGGTACGAGACCGTGGGCGAGATCGTGCTCTGCAAGGAGGTCCTGGAGGACGGTCGAGTGCTCGTCGTCGCCCAGGCCGACGAGGAGCGCGTCTGCCGGATGGCGGCCTCCCTCGACGGTGAGACCGTGCGCGCCGGCGACGCCCTGCTGCTGGAGTCGCGCTCGGGGTTCGTCTTCGAGCGGATCCCCAAGGCCGAGGTCGCCGACCTCGTGCTCGAGGAGGTCCCCGACATCGACTACACCGACATCGGTGGGCTGAGCGGGCAGATCGAGGCCATCCGGGACGCCGTCGAGCTGCCCTACCTGCACCCCGACCTCTACACCGAGCACCAGCTCAAGCCCCCGAAGGGGGTGCTGCTCTACGGCCCGCCCGGCTGTGGGAAGACGATGATCGCCAAGGCGGTCGCGGCCTCGCTGGCCCGCAAGGTCGCCGAGAAGGAGGGCCGCGAACCCGGCAAGTCCTTCTTCCTCAACATCAAGGGCCCCGAGCTGCTCAACAAGTACGTCGGCGAGACCGAGCG